>NZ_JABURH010000148.1 GCF_014762765.1 Alcanivorax sp. | reverse complement strand
CCCAACTGTGCCGCCACCCGTCACGCCCACTTCATCCTCGACGGCACCGGCCCGGCCGACCTGAAAGCACCGGATCTGGAAGAGTGGCCGGACATTGCCTGGGGCAACGACGAAGGCGCCAAGCGCGTCAACCTGGATACCGTGACCCCGGAAGAAGTGCAGACCTGGCAGCCCGGTGACACCCTGCTGCTGTCCGGCAAACTGCTCACCGGCCGTGATGCGGCCCACAAGCGCATGGTGGACATGATTTCCAAAGGCGAAAAACTGCCCGTGGACTTCACCAACCGCTTTATCTACTACGTAGGCCCGGTGGACCCGGTGGGTGACGAAGTCGTCGGCCCCGCTGGCCCGACCACGGCCACCCGGATGGACAAGTTCACCCGCACCATGCTGGAAGAAACCGGTCTGATCGGCATGGTGGGTAAAGCCGAGCGTGGCGATGCCGCCATCGAAGCCATCAAGGACAACAAGGCGGTGTACCTGATGGCCGTGGGTGGTGCTGCCTATCTGGTGTCCAAGGCGATCCGTAAATCCCGTGTGGCCGCCTTCGAAGATCTGGGCATGGAAGCTATCTACGAATTTGAAGTGGAAGATATGCCGGTGACCGTGGCAGTGGACTCCACTGGTGAATCCGTTCACAAGACCGGCCCGGTGATCTGGAAAGAAAAGATCGCTGCACGTTAAGGTCCTGCATGTCACGAAGGGGGTAGTCTCGCTACCCCTTTTTTTTCCGTCCCGATCCTACAGGCGACGTTCTGTTGTGCGTATTGTTCCGGCTTTTCTCATTGGGTGTCTGATAGCGACTGTCAGCGGTTGCAGCACGGTTGTGCCGACCACTGCAGACTGGCTGGGCTGGACCCGTGCGCCGGCCCAGGTGGGTGGTCTCGACTACCATGAAATCGACGCGCTGGGCGCTCGGGTAGAGGGCTGTCAGTCTCTCTATCAGCATTACCGTGATGCCCGTTACCTGAAAGAGCAGCAGGCTGCGGCATGGCGGGATGATTGTGTGGAGCAAATCGCCCGAGCCCGCAAGGCCCGGCGTTATGCGCAACAGGTGGATCTGGAGGTGGAGCGTGCCTGGCAGGCCGTGCTGGCTCACAGGGAAGCGCAGCGCCGTCAGGCACAACGGCGCCGGGAGCTACGCGATGACATGCGTCAGGCCCAGAAAATGGCGGAAAGCCTGCGCAATGCCGAAGAAAAACAGGAAAAGGCTCAGAGCCAACGTCTGGAAAGGCTGGATGGGGCCAATATTCACAACCTGATGCTGGAAGTACCGAACCTGCCTCTGGCGTTTACCGTAGGCTCCGCCTCGGAAATGACCTTGAAACGGTTTCTGGCCTGCCTGGAGGTGTTGTATCCCAATGAGGGATATCAGATCCGGCGTGATGGCGACAAGCTGACGGTGAAGGCGGAGCGAGCCACCATGATGCGCGGTGATGTATTGCTGGAAAGTCGGTATACCAGAATCTGGGACAACTGGACCTTGCAGTACCTGTCGGTGGGGGAGATTCGGGCGGAAAATGCTCAGGATCGCTACGTGCTTGCTCAGAACCTGCTGGGATCCCAGTGTCAGCCTGACCGTAATTAGAGTCATTAAGCGGTTGGCTACCGCTTCTTAACGCTCCATCCCAAGCCCGGCATCTTCCCGAACCCGCAATTATTGTGCGTTGTCCGCAGGGTGGAAGCCGTAGGCGTAATTCACGGATACACGGTATGGCTGTGAATGACGCTTGAAGCGAATCCGTGCCTGGGAAACTGGACTCAGGCTGGGTCGCGCCCTCTGCCAGCCTGATTTATCGAATAAGTCCGGGAGCCCGGCCCCATCCCTGGGGCTACGGAGATCAATCAGGTCTTCCTGGGGTCACAGTACGAAGGCCTGGGGCCACCCGGACAATCAATATACTGTTCATTTGGTCAGTGGTCAATCAAAGCCCCGCAAACCTGTCCAAACTCCGCCGTAGGAGCGGCGCTCAAGCCGCTCCTACGCCTGCTTCAGCCCGCTCGCAATTTCGGTTTCACCGAGATCAGCAGCGCCGGCAGCAGGGTCAGGTTGCTGAGCAGGGCGACCAGCATGGCCAGGCCGGTAAGGAGGCCAAAGTACACCGTGGGGTTGAAGTTGGAGAACGCCAGGATCGAGAAGCCGGCGATGATGGTCAGCGAGGTGTAGTACATGGCCTTGCCGATGGAACCATGGCAACGCTTCATGGTGGCCACGTAGTCATTATCTTTCGGCAGCTCCTCATGGAAGCGGTGGATGTAGTGAATGGTGTCATCCACGGCGATGCCGATGGTGATGGCGGTGATGGTAATGGTCATCAGGTCCAGCGGCAGGCCAATCCAGCCCATCAGGCCCAGCACCAGAGATGCGGAGATCAGGCTTGGCACCATGCTGATCAGCGCCACCGGCAGGCTGCGGAAGAGGATCAGCAGCATTACCAGAATGGCGGCAAACACATAGCCCAGGGTCTTGATCTGGGAATCGAACAGGCTTTGCAGCATGTTGTTGTAGAGCACCATGGCGCCGGTGAGGTTCACCTGTTCGGGTTGCAGGCCGAAGTTGTTTTCCATATCAGTGCGGATCTTGGCCAGCAGGTCGTTGCGGTTCAGGTTTTCATCAGAATCGATCACCCTCACGCTGAAACGCACCTGGTTGCCGTCGTCGGACAAGTAGGGGCGTACCAGCTGGTCACGCAGATCTTCGGGAATGAAGCTGGCCAGCAGCATCAACTGGACATAGCTGAGCGGGCCCTCGTTCAGTTTTTCCGCAACCTTGTAGGTGGTGGCGATGGACAGCACCTTGCCGGTTTCCGGCAGGGACTGCAGGTAGTTCTGGATCTCCACCAACTGGGCCAGACGCGCCGGGGTAAACCAGTAGGCGCCCTTCAGCGGATTGGGTTTGGCCTGCTGTGGATCAGCAAACGGATCGTCAGATGGCGTCGCGTTTGCAAAGGGGTCTTCGCCACCTGATCCAGCGGAGAAGGGGTCACTATCGGCAAACGGATCCGGCTCTGCAGTGGCGAACGGGTCGCTATCGCCACCCGCCGCGAACGGATCTGTTGCGGCGCTGTCGTCCATGGATTCACCGTCCCAGCCGGTGGCAGGCCCGGATGAGGCTGTCGTACTGCGGGCGTCAGTACTGGGCGCATCGATGACGATATCCAGCGGTGTTGTGCCCCCGAGCTTGCGATCAATCTGCAGCATGCCCTGGTAGATTTCCGTGTCTTTCTGAAAGTAGTCGATAAAGCGGTTTTCCACCGTCAATCTGCTGATCCCCCACAGGGAGGCGACCACGGTGAGAATAGCCAGCACCAGAAGGGTGGGGCGGTGCCGCTCGGTAAAACCGGCGAACGCCAGCGTGAATTTGCGGCTGAAGTCGCGACCCTGTTGCGGCTGGCCGGCCTTGAGCGGGCCAAGGAGGGCGGGGAAGACAAGGAAGCAGACCACCAGGGCCACGCCCAGGCCAAAGGTCATCATCCAGCCGAAGTCGATCACCGGGCGAATGCCACTGATCACCAGGGACGAGAAGCCCACCATGGTGGTGAGGATCATGTAGATCATGGGCCGCATCATATGGGCGGCGGTTTCCCGGATCAGCCATTTCTGGCTGGCCTCCGGGTTCTCCTCATGGAGCTCCCGGAAACGTACGGTCAGGTGGATGGTGATCGACATGGTGATGATCAGCAGTAACGAGATGTAGTTGCTGCTGATCACCGAGACTTTCCAGTCCATCCAGCCCAGCCAGCCGGTCACGGTCAGCACGGTGACACCACAGCAGGCCAGGGGTACGACTACCCAGCGGGGGCGGCGGAAAATCATGAAAAGGGTAACAATCAGGAACGCCAGCACGCCGATGCCGAAGATTTTCAGGTCTGCACGAATGAATCGCACCAGATCCGTGGCGATCATGGGCACCCCGCCGAGGAACAGTTTTGCCTCGTCCCGGTAGCTGTCCATGATGTTGCGCACCTGATCAATCTCGCTGGCGGTGCGTTCCTGAATCTGGCTGCTGTAGTCACTGAAGGCCTGGGAGGCCTCTTCCAGCGCCTGTTCGCCGTCTTCGTCCAGCTCGCCCTCGTGTTGCTGGGCACGCAGCTCATTACGGCGGTAAAGCAGGTCGTAATATTTTTCGTCGCGCTCGAAGCTCACCAGCAGGGCGGTGGTGTTGCCGTCGTCGCTGACCAGCAGATCTTCATACAGCGGGTTTTCTTCGGTGAATTCCTTTTCTGCCAGTGACAGGTCCACATCCTCATCAGTGAGGGTCCGGTAGTCGTTGGCCAGGTCGCTGAATTCCACCTGGGGGCTGAACAGCAAAGGCACATCGAGCATGCTGTACACCGAACTGACCCGGTCGACCTGTTTCAGATCGCTCTGTAATGCCTGCAAGTGTTCCAGCGTATTGCGCTGGAATAGCGGCGCCTGGGACGGCGTATAGGTGATGATCAGGAAATCACTGCCGCCATAACGCTTGGAAATCTTCCGGTAGTACTGCAATGCCTCATCGTTCTCGAGCACCAGCGAATCCGCCGATGCATCAATCTTGAACTCCCGGGCCTGCCAGGCGGCGACCGAACAGATAAGCGCCAGCAGAGCCAGCCAGAAAACCGGGTGTGCCAGAACAACCCGGCAGTAGGCATTAAACAGTCGATGCGTCATGAAGGAATCCGTTCAGGGTAAATAATCAGAACATGGCGGCGTATTCTGCCGCAAAGCGGGTATCGAAGCGGTGAATCAGTTTGCCGGCGGGCCAGGCCAGCAGGGTGAGCAGCCCCTCGGTCCATTCTTCCTGATGCACCCGGCAGCCACCCTGACCATCGTCGATAAAGGTAAAGCGATGGGTAATGCGGGCAAAAGGCAAGTGCAAACCCCAGGTGATGCGCTCGTTTTCCTTATACTCCATCACCTTTACCACCACCGGCGCCGGTGGCAGGCCGGGCAGGTCTGCCACAAACAACAGCAGGGCGCCGGGGCGCCAATTGCCATTCAGGATACGGGCATGACGCACGACCGAACACCAGTTCTGCCAGTTGGTTGCGTCGGTAAACAGTTTGAAAGCCTGCTTGCGGGAGGCCCGAGTGTCGGTGACCTCGTCGACCAGATAGCGTTTGAGCATAATCGATCCGGTTGTTGATTAGCTTGAGCAAGGAATTATTCAGCTAGAGTACTCACTGTCTGAGGGAAGCTCCAGTCGGTCAAACGGGCCAATCCATCCGGGTTGGTTGACCTGCCCGTTGCCATTGCCTAGTTTCGGGTGATTGCGAGGAAACACCATGACCACAACGTTGCTTCCAGCTTCCATTTTACCCGGCCTCCTCGAGGTATCCCTGCGCAGCCGCCTGGATGTGCAGTCCCTGTTCGAGCGTGCCGGGATTGATGCGGACATTGTCGGTCGCAACGACCGGTTTATCAGCCTGCTACAACTGGATGAGTTGCTTTACTCAGCGTTCAGCGACAGTGACGATCCGTTGTTCGGTTTGCATGTGGGCGCTGACAATCACTATGGCAATCTGGATCTGCTTGGCAACGTGATGGCAACGGCCGACACCTTGGAACAAGGGCTGGCTATGCTGTTTCGCTACAAGGATCTGGTGGTCCCTTATCTGGACTTTTCTCTGAACACCATCGACAACGATGTGATGTTGGCGGTGGCCAGCAAGGACCCTAGCCTGCGCTTTACTGCCACCCGCACCCATAACGAAGTGGTGGTGGCTACCATGGTGGCCATCGGCCGTTCCCTGCTTGGGGGCAGCATGCCGGTAAATAGTGCCTGGTTTCTACATGGCGAGCCGGTGGCGGATCAGTTGGCGGTCTATCAGCAGTTTTTCCAGTGCCCGTTGCACTTTGCCCAGCAATACAATGCAATCACCATCCCGGCCAGCCTGTTGGCTGAACCGCTACCTCGAGCCTATCCCAAATACAATGAGCGTCTGCGCAAATCCGCGGACCAGGTGTTGTCGGGTCTGTCACGGGCTGCCGGTGTGTCCGGGCAGGTGATCAAACAGCTGGAAATCATGCTGGGAGGGCAGGGCGTGACCATGGAAGCGGTGGCTGATGCCCTCGCCATGACGCCCCGCACACTCCAGCGTCGTCTGCAGGAGGAGGGCACCCGCTTTGCCCAGCTGCGGGACCAGGTTCGCCATCAGCATGCCTGCCAGGCCCTGCGCGAGCCGGGTTGTGACATGCAGGCATTGGCCATGGAACTGGGGTTTTCCGATACCGCCAATTTCTACCATGCCTTCAAGCGCTGGCAGGGCTGCGCGCCGGGCCAGTACCGCAAGCAATTCGCCTGATATCGACACCGCTGCGACGTTTTGCCGCATTGGCATTGCCGGCCGTATCCGTAGGCTGCTCGCTATCGTAATTCAGTGGGGAAGCTAGATGCGGAAAACAGTTCATCTTCTCGTCGCGGCAACCGCGATGACCATCATGGGTCAGGCTCAGGCCCATTACGATGGCGGGCGTGCTGACAGTCATGCGCCCATTTCGGTGATGGGCGACCACACCCATGGCAAAGGCGAATGGATGCTGTCCTATCGTTATATGGGCATGGGGATGAGTGGTGCCAGGTCGGGCAGTGAGTCGCTGAGCACCAATGAAGCCTTCGGCGAGATCCCCGGTATGGGCATGATGAACATGAAGGCATTGCCTTATGAAATGACCATGCACATGCACTTGCTCGGGGCCATGTACGCACCGACGGACAATCTCACCCTGATGGCCATGTTGCCGTACACCACCAACAAGATGACCACCAAAACTCGCATGACCATGATGATGAACACCATGGATGACGAGTTCGATACCGAAACCTCCGGTATTGGTGATGCCAGCATTGGTGGCCTTTACAAGTTCTTCGACCAGGACGGCTATCGTCTTCATCTGAACCTGGTGTTGGGGCTGCCCACCGGCTCCATTGATGAAGAAGACTATGTGCCCATGCAGGGCAAGGAGATCCAGTTGCCATATCCCATGCAGTTGGGGTCTGGCAGCTACGAGGCGCGCCCGGGCATTACCCTGAACAAGCAATATCAAAGCTGGAGCTGGGGTGCGCAGGTGAGTGCCAGAATCGCGCTGGATGAGAATGATCAGGGTTACAAACTGGGTTCCCGACGTTACCTGACGGCCTGGGCGGCGAAGCCAGTCAGTCCCTGGGCCTCTGTCTCTCTGGCGGCCTACAAAAGCTGGTGGTCGGACATTCATGGCCAGGCGGAAGATCTGACCATTTCACCCAACATGAATCCTGCCGCCGATCCGGACGCCAAGGGTGGGCAGCGACTGGATATCGGTCTGGGGCTGAACCTGTTGGGCAAGAACGGCACACTGAAGGGCCATCGTTTGGCGCTGGAATACAAGGCCCCGGTTCACCAATCCCTGCATGGTGTCCAGATGGAAACCGACTACACCTTCACGGTGGGTTGGCAGAAGGCCTTCGGCGGGAAATAAGAGGCTGTCGCAGGATGGACCAAAAAAAAGCCGCCTTAAAAGGCGGCTTTTTTATGATTCGATGGTGCCGGAACGCGGAATCGAACCGCGGACCTACTGATTACGAATCAGTTGCTCTACCGACTGAGCTATCCCGGCATGCCCGTTATTCAGAGCGGCGCTAGTTTAGCAGGACGCCCCGGGCTGGCAAGTAGCGGCGTCAAGAAACCTGCTTGATGCCGGCCAGTTTGCGGGCGTGCCATTTCTTGGCGTCCACATCCATGCCGCGCAGGATCTGTATGCGCTGTGCCTGGGGGCTCCCGGC
>NZ_JABURH010000070.1 GCF_014762765.1 Alcanivorax sp. | reverse complement strand
GCTAGCCGCTCGCAGCTGCTTTCAATCCCGCTCAATCAACCAGTCAGCAATGCGGCCCCAGCTTTGCTTCTGGGCTGCGGCGCTGCCCAGGATGCCCATGTGGCCCCCTTCGATGGTGATGAAGGTCTTGTCCTTGCTGCGGATCAGCGGCTCCATGGCCTGGCTGCATTCCGGTGTGACGATGGGGTCGCTGGCGCCGGTAACGTTCAGCACGTTGGCAGTGACCTGATTCAGATGGCCCTCGGTTCCCTCCATGGGGAGCTGACCATGGGCCACCACGTTGTCGGTCCACAGATAACGGATGATGTCCTGAATCACGCCGCCCGGGTACGCCACCATGTCATCCAGGAAGGCACCATTGGTGGCGTGGGCGGAGACGAAGTCCCGGTCGTGCAGATTCTTAACCAGATTCCAGTAACCCTGCAGGCTGCCCACCGGGTTGGTGAGTTTGAAGGCAAGACTGTTCACCCAGCCGGGCGAGCGCAGCAGCCCTGCCGGCACATCATGAATGCGCAGGCCGGTGCTGCGGCGTATCCATTTGGCGCGGCGGCTGAAGCGACGGTACTGGGCGCCGAGGGCGCCGTTGCGATGATAGTCCGTGGGCGCGCCCACCAGTACCAGGTTCTTGATATCCGGATCCTGGCCCAGCGCGCTGTAGCACAGGCTGAACAGACCACCGAAACTCCAGCCATGCAGGCTGAGTTGCTGCTTGCCGCTGTGCTGGCGTACCTGCACCAGCAGCTTGGGCAGGTAATCGGAAAAATAGCTGCTCAGATTCAGATGGTTGTGATACTTGCCGGGCCGGCCCCAATCCACCATGTACAGTTCGAAGCCGCGGGCGCGCAGGTAGCGCACCAGGCTGCGCTGGGGGAACAGGTCATAGATCAGCATGTTCACTGCCAGCGGGGCCACCAATACCAGTGGTGTGCGCTGGGTGTCCCGGCTCACGGACATCACCGTACCATCGGTAAGCGGGATGGCATTTTCCTGCAGCGGTGGGTAGTAGCGCAGTTTCACCAGGCCATCGTCGAACAGGGTCTCGTAGGGGGTCTGCTCTGCCTGACTCAAGGCGTCCGCCTGGAACAGACGGGCGCGGCCGTTATCCAGGCGTTGCCGCCAGGGGCGGGTGGTGTTGTGGAGAGCCTGTTGCAGGGTGTCAGTGATCATGGTTCCACCGGCGATGAATTCATTGGGCGGCCATTGTAGGGAAGATGCGCCAATCTGCAGTTGCTTTGCGGACCGGGCCTGATGTCAGGCGGGACACCCGGTCAATCCGGGTCATTGAATGATCGGGGGAGATGAGGTAGACGACAGAGAGGAAAATGTTCCTGCCCGAGGGCAGAAACGGGCCGACGGTATCGGCCCGCCGCGCCCAATCAGGCCGGGTTGTCTTGGTTGTATTGTCCCAGCTTGCCTTTCACCCTGACCAGACTGCCGGCTTTCAGGTCCGACTCGAAGCGGGCCTTACCTTCCGGGAACAGCAATACCACGGTGGAACCGAGCAGGAAGCGGCCCAGTTCGTCGCCTTTTTCCAGGGTAATGGGGGCGGTGCGCTGGTAGTCGGTGGTCACCACCTGTTTGGGCAGGGGCGTGACCTGACCGCTGAATACGGTTTCGATGCCCGCCACGATCATGGCACCTACCAGAATCACCGCCGCCGGGCCGCGCTCGGTGTCAAAGATGCACACCAGCCGCTCGTTGCGGGCGAACAGATTGGGCACGCCATTGGCGGTGGCTTCGTTAACGGAAAACAGGTCGCCGGGCACGTAGCGGGTTTCGCGCAGGGTGCCGGTCACCGGCATATGCACACGGTGGTAGTCCCGGGGAGACAGATAGATGGTGGCGAACTGGCCATTGGTGAATTCGCTGGCCAGGGCGCTGTCGCCGCCGAGCAGGTCGTACAGGGAATAGTCGTGGCCCTTGGCCTGGAACACCTGATTGGCGCGGATAGCACCCAGCTGGCTCACCGCTCCGTCCGCCGGGCAGGCGATGTCGGCGTCTTCCGCTGCTTCCAGTGGGCGGGCGTCCGCTTTCAGTGCCCGGGTAAAGAAGGCGTTGAAAGTCTCGAACTGGTCCGGGTCCTCGATCTGGGCTTCCGACAGGTCGATGCCAAAGCGCTTCATGAAGAGGTTGATGAAGGTGGTCTTGATCCACGGCACTTCGCTACGCGCCAGTATGCCCACCAGCCGGGACAGGCCATGCTGGGGAATCAGGTATTGCAGGGTAACGAAGAGCTTGTCTCGCCAGTTGTTCAAGAGATGTCCTTAACGTGGGTTATTCGGATTTTTCCGCCGGGGTATCGGGGTGGTTGCCCCATTCTGCCCAGGACCCGGCATAGCCACGCAAGGTGGGGTAGCCGAGGATCTTGCCCACCAGCCAGGAAAAGCTGGAGCGATGGTGGGTCTGGCAATGGCAGATCACTTCCTTGTCGGGGGTGATGCCGCGGGCTTCCAGCTCGGCGCGGATCTCATCCAGCGGACGCAGGCGCAGGTTGTTCTGCTTGTCCATGGGTTCGGTCCATTCATAGTGAATGGCGCCGGGAATATGGCCGGCTTTCTGGGCAAAGGCGCGTACCCCGGAGAACTCCTCTTCCGAGCGCGAATCCCAGATCGCCACCGCCGGGTCCTGATAATGGGCCAGCAGGTAATCCAGGCTCACCTCGGTTAACGGATCATGCTCGCCCACTTCATAGTCACTGGGTGTGGGTTCTGTGGATTCGCTGCTGGTGGGGTGCCCCTCTGCCAGCCAGGCATGAATGCCGCCGTTCAGATAGCTGTAGTGCTTGTGGCCAATAGCATCCAGCGTCCACAGCAGTCGCCCGGCCCAGCCGCCGCCTTCGTCGTCATAGGCGATCACATGGGTATCAGGGGTCAGCCCCAACCCGGAAAACAGGTCGCCGAGGGTGTCGTCATCAGGCAGCATTCCCGGTGCTGGCTGGGCGCCAGTCTGCAGGCGTCTGAAATCCAGATGGATAGCCCCGGGCACATGGGCCTGAACATAAATGGTGGGCTTGCTCAGGTCGAGAATGAGCAGCTTTTCATCGCCCAGGTGCTTGGCGAGGTCGGCAGGTTCGAGCAGCAGAGGAAGCATAAAAGGCAATTGATAATGGATAATTGAAAATGGATAACGAGAGACTCTGCCCGTTAGCGAACCCCATTATCAATTATCAACTATCAATTATCCATTGCCGTCAGGAGTATCTCTCCCGCCCATCCTCATCCAGCGTATCGGCGATCTGGTAGAAGTTGGCCAGCCGTTCCTCGCTGATCTCGCCACTTTCTGCCGCCATGATCAGGGCGCAGCCGGGTTCATTGCGGTGGGAGCAGTTGCGGAATTTGCAGTGGCCGGCTAGGGCGGACAGCTCCCGGTAGCCATGCAGCAGCTCATCTTCGCTGATATGCCAGAGGCCGAATTCGCGGATACCCGGGGAATCGATCAGCTCACCGCCGGTGGGCAGGTGGAACAGCCGGGCGGTGACGGTGGTGTGCTGGCCAAGTCCCGAGCTGGCGGACAGGTCACCCACCTGCAGATCGGCTTCCGGCAGCACCGCATTCACCAGGGAGGATTTGCCCACCCCGGATTGCCCCACAAACACGCTGGTCTTTCCGATCAGGGCTTCCTGCAGCGGGGCCAGGCCCTGGCTGTCGTGGGCGCTCACTTCCAGTACCGGATAATCCAGTCGCTGGTACAGGGCTTTCAGCTCGTCGATGAAGGGCCGCACTTCCTCATCGATCAGATCTGCCTTGTTGAGCACCAGGGTAGCGGGAATCTCGGACAGCTCCGCCGCTACCAGATAGCGGTCCAGCAGGGCGCTGGAGGGAGTGGGCAAGGGCGCGAACACCACCAACATCTGTTCCACATTGGCGGCCACCGGTTTCAGGTTGCCGTACATGTCCGGCCGTTTCAGTACCGTCTGCCGTGGTTCGATGGCTACCACCACCCCCAGCCCTTCGCTTTTCGGCGGCTGCCAGATCACCCGGTCGCCCACCACCAGCTGCTCCAGGGTGGCGCGGAAGTGGCAGCGCATGGATTCGCCATCCGCGCTTTCCACGCCCACCTGCTGGCCGAAATGGGCGGTGATGGTGCCGGTCTGTTCATCGCCCAGGTCGTCCGCCACCAGGGTCTCCAGCTCCGCGTTGCGGCGCTGTGCCCGCTGGCGTTTCTCTGCCTGGATTTTTTCAATGCGCCAGCGCTGGCGCCGGTTGAGCTTGCGTTTTGCCACGAGGTATTCCGATTGATTGGTGGCTGCATGCTACCATGCCGGTATAAAGCCATGATACGGAATCCCCATGACTGACAAGCGCAACAATCTGATCTGGATCGATCTGGAAATGACCGGCCTGAGCCCGGAAAACGATCGCATCATCGAAATTGCCACCATTGTCACGGATGCCCAGCTGAATGTGCTGGCTGAAGGGCCGGTGCTGGCGGTGCATCAGAGTGATGCCCTGCTGGAGGGCATGGACGAGTGGAATACCGAACACCACAACAACTCCGGGCTGGTGGCGCGGGTGAAGGAAAGCCGCATCAGCGAGATGCAGGCCCAGGCTCAGACCCTGGATTTCCTCAAGGAGCATGTGGAGGCGGGCATGTCCCCCATGTGCGGCAACAGTATCTGCCAGGATCGCCGCTTTCTGGCCAACTATATGCCAGAACTGGAGGCCTTCTTTCACTACCGAAACCTGGATGTGTCGACCTTGAAAGAACTGGCGCGTCGCTGGAAGCCGGAGATCCTGCCGGGCTTCAAGAAGGACAACAAGCATCTGGCGCTGGACGACATTCGCGAATCCATTGCCGAGCTACAGTACTACCGCGAGCATTTTATCGACGTTTGAAAATGCTCCGTCGTAGGAGCGTCGCTTGCGGCGCGATAGCCAGGCTGGGTCAAAAGCATTTTTAACCACAGAGGGCGCAGAGCACACTGAGAAAAAACAGCTTTTTCCTCAGTGATCTCTGTGCTCTCTGTGCTCTCTGTGGTAAATCAGTCTTTTCAGAGGTTAGGCTATCGCACCGCCAGTGACGTGCCTACAGCGGGGTGTCAGGTTTGGGTGTGCCGCTCCAGTGCCCACTGCACATGCTCCTGCACTGTTTCGTCCGGAAAGTCCTGCCTGTCCCTTAGCGCCTGCATAATCTCTTCTGAACCCGGCGCATTGCCCAGCGCCACGGCAATATTCCTCAACCACTTGCGATACCCGGCTCGGCGAATGGCGCTGCCTGCGGTGCGCTCCAGAAATTCTTCCTCGCTCCAGGAAAACAGCGTCACCAGATCGCTGTCGTCGAGCCCGTGACGGGGATGAAAATCCCCCTCCCCGGTGTGCTGGGCAAAGCGGTTCCACGGGCACATGAGCTGGCAGTCGTCGCAGCCGAAAATGCGGTTGCCGATGCCTTCGCGCAGGTCTTCGGGGATGCTGCCTTCATGCTCAATGGTCAGGTAGGAAATGCAGCGTCGGGCATCCAGCTCGTAAGGTGCAACGATGGCATCGGTGGGGCAGACGGTGATGCAGGCCCGGCACTTGCCGCAATGGTCTTCGCCGGGCTGGTCTAACGGCAGCGGAATATCCGTATAGATTTCGCCTAAAAAGAACCAGCTTCCCGCTTCCCGGTTCAGTACCAGAGTGTGCTTGCCCTGCCAGCCCAGCCCGGCCTTGGCAGCCAGGGGCTTCTCCATCACCGGCGCACTGTCTACAAAGGCCCGGGCCAGCTGGCTGTCGGTCACCTCCTCGCGGATGCGGGCGGCCAGGGTGGCCAGGCGCTTGCGGATCAGCTTGTGGTAATCGCGGCCCAGGGCGTAGCGGGACACATAGGCCTTGTCCTTCTGCTGCAGCATCTTTACCGGTTGAGTATCCGGCGGCAGATAGTCCATCCGTGCTGAGATTACCCGCAGGGTGCCCGGTTCCAGTTCTTCCGGGCGATAGCGTTTGTTACCGTGGGCAGCCATCCACTCCATCTGGCCCTGATAACCTTTTTCCAGCCAGGCCTTCAGGTCTGCCTCGGCGGCGCGCAGATCCGTATCGGCAATGCCGATCTGCTGGAAGCCGAGCTCGCGCCCCCAGAGCTGGATCTTTTCTTTCAGTGCCTGCAGGTCCATGGTTTGAAGGGATATAATGCCGGGAAATGAACGATGAAGGGTAACATGACGACACTGCCGAAGGCTCTCTATACCGCTGCCCAGACCCGTGAACTGGATCGGCTGGCGATTGCTGCCGGCACGCCGGGTGCCGAGCTGATGACCCGGGCGGGTCAGGCGGCCTTCGATGCGTTGTGTGGGCGCTGGCCGGAAGCCCGCCGGATCGCCGTGCTTTGTGGTGGTGGCAACAACGGTGGCGATGGCTATGTGGTGGCGCGCCTGGCTCACGCGGCAGGGCTGGCGCCGCAAATCCATTTCACCACGCCGCCGGAAGCGCTGAAAGGCGATGCCCTGACCATGGCAGAACGTTGTCGTGATGCCGGTATCCCCATGATCCCCCTGACACTGGACCATCTGCCCGAAGGAGTGGACCTGCTGGTCGATGGTTTGCTGGGTACCGGTCTCAATGGTGCGCTGCGTGATGAAATGGCGGCTCTGCTCGCGGCCCTGGATGCAATGCCGGTCCCCCGGCTGGCGCTGGATATTCCCTCCGGCCTGGGCGCGGATACCGGCATGCCGCTGGGGGCCGTATTGTCAGCAGAGCTGACCTGTAGCTTTATCGGTCTCAAGCGGGGGCTGCTGACCGGTGAGGGTCCGGTGCATAGCGGTGAGCTGTGTTTCTTCGATTTGCAGGTGGACCGGGATGTCTATAGCCAGGTGCCGCCGGATTGCCGGGTGCCCATGCCTGCTGACCTGCACGCACTGCTGCCGCCGAGACGGGCGGATGGCCACAAGGGCCACTACGGCCATGTGTTGGTCATCGGCGGAGACCATGGTTTTGCCGGTGCGCCGGTGATGAGCGCTCAGGCTGCCGCCCGCTGCGGGGCAGGCAAGGTCAGCCTGATTACCCGCCCGGATCATGTGGCGGTGGCGCTCATGCGCCAACCGGAAATAATGGTTCGCGGAGTGGAAAATGCCAGCGAGGCGGCGTCCTTGCTGGCGGCGGCCAGTGTTATCGCCATTGGCCCTGGGTTGGGCCGCGATGACTGGGGGCGTGCGCTGCTGGCGCTGGCTCTGGAAAGCGGCAAGCCGCTGGTGGTGGATGCGGATGCCCTGACCCTGATGGCCGACGATGACGGCATTGGTCAGGGCGACTGGGTGCTGACCCCCCATCCGGGAGAGGCGGGGCGCCTGCTCGGCGTATCTGCAGCGGATATTCAACAGGATCGCTTTGCGGCTCTGGAAAGTCTGGCGACCCGCTATGGCGGCACGGTGTTGCTGAAGGGCCTGGGAACCCTGATTCAGGGCGAAGATGTGCTGGGCGAGAAGGGGCGCGCCCTGATCCGTGACGGCAATCCTGGAATGGCTTCCGGGGGCATGGGCGATGTGCTCACCGGTGTGATAGCCGCCTTACGCGCACAGGGCCTGACAAGCTATGATGCGACCCGGCTGGGAGCCATGATTCACGCTCGCGCTGCCGATGCCTGCGCGGCCCGTCGTGGCCCCCGAGGCATGCTGGCCACGGACCTGTTGCCATATTTGCGTGCCGAACTGAATGAAACCTGTCTGGCTGGATGACGAGAGCGTGGATGACTGTTGAACATGTGGAGCTGCCCGATGAAGCCGCTACCCTGGCGCTGGGAGTCAGCTTGGCACGGCGCCTTACCGGTGGTGGCTGCGTCTATCTGGAAGGGGATCTGGGTGCCGGCAAGACCACTCTGGTGCGCGGTCTGCTGCGCGGCCTGGGCCACCAGGGGGCGGTAAAGAGCCCGACTTACACGATTGTGGAACCCTACGAGCTTGGCGGCGTCCATATCTATCACTTCGACCTGTATCGTCTTGGTGATCCGGAAGAACTGGAGCTGATAGGCGTACGTGATTATTTCTCCTCCGACAGCCTGTGCTTGCTGGAGTGGCCGGAGCGGGGCGCCGGGGTGGTGCCTTCACCGGATTTGACCATTACACTGGCCGTTAACGGCCGTGGAAGAAAGGCGACCCTGGATTGGGCCTATGACGCATCGTGACAATAAAAATAACCTGACGACACTGTTTGTCCTTCTGGTCAGTGTATTCTGGGCCAGTCAGGGGTTTGCCCAGACGAACATTGATTCGGTGCGCCTGCACCGGGCGCCGGACCACACCCGTATCGTCTTCGATCTGCCAGCGCCGGTGGATCACAAGCTCGACAAGCTGGCCAATCCGGACCGCATCGTGCTGGATCTGCTGGATGCCAGCCTGGGCTTTGACGTCAACACCCTGGATTACGCCAGCAGCCCTATCGCCAACATTCGCGTGGGCAAGCACAGCGACAAGACCCGTGTGGTCTTCGACATGAAAGACGGCGTGCGCACTCGCACCAACCTGCTCAAGCCTATTGAGCCCCATGGCTGGCGTCTGGTGGTGGATCTGTTTGACAGTGAACTGCAGAGTCCGGCCAAGACCAGTCCGGAACCGGAAAAGAAAAAGGAAGCACCCAGCGAGCCACGGTTGATGGTAGTTGCCATTGATGCCGGCCATGGTGGTGAAGACCCGGGTGCTCGTGGGCCCAGCGGCGTCTACGAGAAAACCCTGGTATTGCAGATCGCCAAGAAGGTGGAAAAGCAGGTCAATGATCAGGCCGGCATGCGTGCAGTGATGGTGCGTGACGGGGATTATTATGTGCCTCTCGCCGAGCGTCGTCGCATCGCCCGTGAAGATCACGGGGCGGATGTGTTTATTTCCATTCACGCGGATGCCTTCACGGATGCCCGCGCCAACGGTGCCTCCGTGTTCGCCCTGTCCAGCAGTGGAGCCACCAGTGCCCGGGCCCGCTACCTGGCCAAGATTGCCAATGAATCAGACCGGGTGGCCGGGGTCTACGAAGAGGAAAAGGACGACAGCTCCCTGCTCAGCGTGCTGGCGGATCTGCGCATGAACGGCTCCATGGCCGGCAGCCTTTACCTGGGGCGCCAGGTGCTGGGGGAAATGGGCAAGGTGACCAAGCTGCACGGCAACCGGGACCGGGTGGAGCAGGCCGGGTTTGCCGTGCTCAAGGAGCCGGAAATGGTATCGATCCTGGTGGAGACCGGTTTTATTTCCAACCCCAGGGAGGAGCGCAACCTGCGCTCCTCTGCCCACCAGAGCAAGCTGGCCCGTTCCATCGTCAACGGGGTGGACGCCTATTTTCGCAGTCACCCGGCGCCGCATAGCTGGTATGCGGCGCAGCGCCGTGAGCACGGCGAGCAGTATCGTATCCAGCCCGGTGATACACTCTCGGAAATTGCCCGTCAGTACAGCGTATCCGAACAGGCAATCCGCAGTGCCAATGCCCTGAATGGTGATCGCATTGTGGTTGGGCAGGTATTAAAAATTCCTCGTTCATGAAGGGGCTATGAGGGCGCATCCTCTATGCCAACGTCATCCCGGGCACAAGCGCAGCGCAGAACAGACGAAGTCTGGCCCCGAAGGGGTGAGCGCAGTGAATAGCCCCGGGATGACATGCCGCTTAATTGGCGAATAGCCATGAATCCCACCAACAGAGACGCCCGTGACAAAGATCCAACTGCTTGATTCCCGCCTTGCCAACCAGATCGCCGCCGGTGAGGTGGTGGAACGTCCTGCCTCGGTATTGAAAGAACTGCTGGAGAACGCCCTGGATGCCGGCTCGGAATCCATCAGCGTGGATGTGGAGCAGGGTGGGGTAAAGCTGGTGCGGGTGCGCGATAACGGCAGCGGCATCGACCGCGACGATCTGCCCCTGGCCCTGTCCCGTCATGCCACCAGCAAGATCCGTGGCCTCGACGATCTGGAAGCTATCGGCACTCTCGGGTTTCGCGGCGAGGCCCTGGCCGCAATCAGTTCGGTATCGCGGCTGACTCTGGCCAGCAACGTGGAGGGCGAAGCGGAAGGCTGGCAGGTGCAGGTGGAAGGGCGCGACATGGCCCCCTCTGTGACCCCGGCCGGGCATCCGCGCGGCACCACCGTGACCATGCGCGACCTGTTCTTCAATACTCCGGCCCGGCGTCGTTTCCTGCGTACTGAGAAGACCGAATTCAATCACCTGGAAGAAGTGTTTCGGCGTATCGCGCTCAGTGAATTCAATACCGCTTTCCGTCTGACCCACAACCAGAAGGTGATCCACCAGTTGCCCGCAGGACTGGATGACACCCTGCGCGCGGCGCGGGTGGCGAAGCTGTGCGGCAAGGGCTTCATGGAGCAGGCGATCCCGGTGGATGTGGAGCGCGATGGCATCCGTCTGCACGGCTGGATGGGGCTGCCCACGTTTTCCCGCTCCCAAGCGGATCTTCAATACTTTTATGTGAATGGCCGGGTGATTCGCGACAAGGTAGTCAGTCACGCGGTCCGTCAGGCCTATGCGGATGTGCTCTATCACGGTCGCCATCCGGCCTATGTGCTATTTCTGGAGCTGGACCCGGCTCAGGTGGATGTGAATGTGCACCCCACCAAGCACGAGGTGCGTTTCCGTGAGCAGCGCATGGTGCACGGCTTCCTTTATAGCTCCCTGCACCGGGCCATTGCTGAGGTGCGCCCGGGCCAGTCATTGGCCGCCAATGTGGTGGACGAGGGGGAGTCGGTGATGCCGGCCATGGAGCCCAGTCAGGCCAGCATGTCCCTGTCCGCCCCGGCAGGCCGGCCTTCTTATGCGTCACCGTCCGGCAACGGATTCGGCTATGGCCAAGGTCAGCGGCAGGCAGACGCCTACGGAGCGCTGGTGCGTTCCGGTGTGGCTGAAGCGCCAGCCATGCCGGCGGCCTCGGACCAGGAAGCCGTGCCGCCGCTGGGTTATGCGGTGGCGCAGTTACATGGCATCTTTATTCTCGCTGAAAACCAGCAGGGGTTGGTGGTGGTGGATATGCACGCTGCCCACGAGCGCATTACCTACGAGCGGCTGAAACAGAGCTGGTCCGAGGACAAGGTGCGCAGCCAGCCGTTGCTGGTGCCGGTGTCGCTGGCGGTATCCTCCCGGGAAGCAGACTTTGCCGAGCAGCAGCCGGAGGTGTTTTCCCGGCTGGGCTTTATGGTGGAGCGTGCCGGGCCGGAGACTCTGGTGGTACGCGAAGTGCCGGCCATGCTGCGTGATAGTGACAGCGAGGCCATGGTGCGCGATGTATTGTCTGACCTGCTGGCCCAGGGAAGCAGCGAACGAATTGAACAGAAGCTGGATGAGTTGCTCTCCACCATGGCCTGCCACGGCAGTGTGCGTGCCAACCGCCGGCTGACCATCCCGGAAATGAATGCTCTGCTACGCGACATGGAAGCCACCGAGCGTTCTGGCCAGTGCAACCATGGCCGTCCCACCTGGACCCAGATGAGCCTGAAGGATCTGGATCGGCTGTTTATGCGGGGGCAGTGAGTGGAAGCTGCAAGCTGGGCATCGTCCGCTGAGGACAGGACAGATCTCGGGCTGCCTGTGCTGCTCCTCATGGGGCCCACCTGCTCTGGCAAGACTGCGCTGGCCATCGAGGCGGCGCAGACACTGCCCATCGACATCATCAATGTGGATTCCGCGCTGGTCTATCGGGGGCTGGACATCGGTGCGGCGCGGCCCAGTGACGAGGAGCTGGCAGCGGCCCCGCACCGGCTGCTGGGATTTCGCGAGCTGAACATGCCTTACTCGGCGGCGGATTTTCGCGCCGATGCCCTGCGGGAAATCGAACAGATCCATGCCAATGGCAAACTGCCCCTGCTGGTGGGCGGCACCATTCTCTATTTCAAGGCACTGGTGGAGGGGCTGGCGCCCCTGCCGGAGGCGGATCCGGCGGTGCGAGCCGAGATTACGGCCCTGGCCGAGAGTAAAGGCTGGCCGGCAGTGCATGCGGCCCTGGCCCAGGTGGACCCGGTCAGCGCCGAACGGCTCAAGTCCACGGACCGTCAGCGCCTGCAGCGGGCCCTGGAAGTGCACCGGGTCACCGGTCGGCCCCTGTCCGCCTTTCATGCGGATCATCATACAACTGTCACACAGAACCGGGATGGTTTGAGTGAGTTCAGTGCCTTTCCCTGGCCGGTGTATAGCGCGGCCCTGGTGCCGCCAGATCGTGCCTGGCTACATCACATGATTGAGCAGCGTTTCCGGCAGATGCTGGAACAGGGGTTGGTAGAAGAGGTGCAGGGCCTGCGACAGCTGCCCGAAATCCATCGGAATCTGCCGGCCATGAAGGCGGTGGGTTACCGCCAGGTGTGGGACTATCTGGATGGCCAGTATGATTATGACAGCATGGTGGAGCGTGGCATTATCGCGACCCGGCAATTAGCCAAACGACAGTTCACCTGGCTGCGTAAATGGCCGTATCTGCACGGCTTCGACAGTAACGATGCGTCACAGCGGCAGGCGCTAGTGGAGCAGCTTGCGAAGATCTGTAAATCTGTGTTTAGTTAGCCCTGTTGCTGGACTTTTTGGTTTATAATTCGCCAAATATCGATTTTGAGCCATTTTGCGGCAATTTGAGATGTGTGGCGCAGAATGTGTTGGGTCGGGACCTGGAACCAATTTGCTGGGTTGTTGACAAAAAATTTGCCCGATAGCGCATCGGGTGAAGGCAGTGACCGTATGGGACGGTTTCACTGTGTTGCAGCGCTGATTGCCCGAAGTGTTGGGCACTACTTTTTACTGTTATTTCAAGGAGACTTGCCATGTCAAAGGGGCACTCGCTACAAGACCCTTTTCTCAACGCCCTTCGTAAAGAGCGTATTCCGGTTTCTATCTTTCTGGTGAACGGAATAAAGCTGCAGGGGCAGATTGAGTCTTTTGACCAATATGTCGTGCTGCTGAAAAATGCAGTCAGTCAGATGGTTTACAAACACGCTATTTCCACCGTCGTGCCCGCCCGCAACCCCCGTGGCGGCGGTAACCCGGCCATGACTGCCACCGGTACAGGCGCGCCTGCTGCTCCTGCTGCCGATGAGGGTTTCGGCAACCAGTAACACTGCCGCAGATCCTGTAATAGAGCCACCTTCGGGTGGCTCTTTGCGTTGTGGCCGGGCTAACGGTCCTGATCGGTACTTTTTCATGCCGGTTTCCCTGTCTTCTTGCTCTGACTGGTTTAAACTGGCGGTCACATCCCCCATGTCAGTTCTTTATGGACCTATTTGATCGCACAGAGCAGACCAGAACCGGCGCCGGTGAACGCGCTGTTCTGGTGCATTTGGATCTGCCCGATGCCATGGGCCGCGAAGATCTGGATGAATTTTATCACCTGGTCACGTCAAGCGGCGTAGAACCGGCGGCGGAGTTGACCGGCAAGCGTGACCGGCCTGATCCGGCCCTGTTTATCGGCTCAGGCAAGAGTGAGGAGCTGGCGGCGCTGGTAAGCGACATCAAAGCGGATGTGGTGCTGTTCAATCATGCTCTGAGCCCGGCTCAGGAGCGTAACCTGGAGCGGGTGGTCAAATGCCGGGTGCTGGATCGCACCGGCCTGATTCTGGATATCTTCGCCCAGCGTGCCCGTACCCATGAAGGGCGCTTGCAGGTGGAGCTGGCCCAGTTGCGCCACTTGTCTTCCCGGCTGGTCAGGGGCTGGACTCACCTGGAGCGGCAGAAGGGCGGCATCGGCCTGCGTGGTCCCGGTGAAACCCAGCTGGAAACCGACCGCCGGTTGCTTCGTGATCGTATCCGCGCCATCGAATCGCGTCTGGAGAAGGTGCGCAAGCAGCGGGCTCAGGGACGTCGCGCTCGCCAGCGTTCCGAAACACCACTGATTTCCCTGGTGGGCTATACCAATGCGGGCAAGTCCACTTTGTTCAACGCCATCACCACTGGCGATGTGTATGTGGCAGACCAGCTGTTCGCCACCCTGGACCCGACCCTGCGCAAGGTAAAGGTGCCGGGCGTGGGGCCGGCGATTCTGGCCGACACCGTGGGTTTTATCCGTCATCTGCCCCACCGGCTGGTGCAGGCGTTTCGCGCGACTCTGGAAGAAACCGTTAACGCCACCTTGCTGTTGCACGTGACAGACTGCAGTGCAGAAGAGCGCGACAGTAATGTGGCGGCGGTGAACGAAGTGCTGGAAGAGATTGGCGGTGACACCCTGCCAGTGCTGCACGTTTACAACAAGGTGGATAATCTGGGCCAGTCACCGAAAATTGATCGGGATGAGCACGGCAATCCCTGGCGCGTATGGATTTCTGCGCAGACGGGAGATGGTTTTGATCTACTGTTTCAGGCCATCGCCGAGCGACTGGCCGCCGGTTGGGTGGATTGCTGGGTGCGTCTGCCCGCGTCTGCCGGTCGTCTGCGTGCTCGCCTGCACGAGGCCGGCGAAGTGCTGGAGGAGCAGGCGGCTCTGGATGGCAGCATGCTGCTGCGTATCAACGTGAACCGGGTGCATTTTGAACGTCTATTGCGTGAGCAGGGGCTCACGGAAGAAGAACTGGTGGTGCCGGCTCCTGCGGTTGCAGGGGATGATGCCCCTTCCTACAATTCACAACGCTCGCACGATGCGAGCCATCAATAATCCGGTGGGCACAGCGCCCGGACCGATTGGAGACCTACATGGCGTGGAATGAACCCGGCGGCAACAAGCCGAAGGACCCTTGGGGTGGAGGCGGTGACCAGGGGCCGCCGGATCTGGATGAAGCTCTGAAGAATCTGAAAGAGAAGATCAACAGCGTATTCGGCGGCAAGGGCGGCAAGTCAGGAGGCGGCGGTCGCAGTGGCGGTGGTTCTCCCTGGCCGGTGCTGATCATCGCTGTGGTGATCGGCGTGGTGGTTTACGGCCTGGTCGGCTTTTTCCAGGTGGATCAGCGCGAACGTGCCGTGGTGCTGCGTTTCGGTGAATACAACCGCACCGTAGATCCAGGTCTGCGCTGGCGTGCACCGATCATTGAGCAGTACGAGAAGGTGGACGTGGAGCAGAATCGCCGCTACGAAATCACTGAGGCAATGCTCACCCGTGACACCAACATCGTCAGTGTGACCTTGCAGGTGCAGTATCAGGTGCTGGACCCGATTCCCTTCCTGCTGAAAGTGGCGCGCCCGGAAGTCATTCTGCAGCACGCCACCAGCTCTGCCCTGCGCCATGTGGTGGGTACCTCCACCATGGATGATGTGCTCAAGGACAACCGTGAGGCCATCCGGGTACAGGTCCGTGAACGTCTTGATGAATACCTGAATCGTTACGATACCGGTCTGGTATTGAAGCAGGTGGTGCTGGATCGGACCCAGGCACCGGATGCCGTACGTGACGCCTTCGATGATGTATCCAGAGCCAAGGAAGATGAGGACCGTTTCAAGAAGGAAGCGGAAGCCTATCGTAATGCGGTGATTCCTCAGGCTCGAGGCGAGGCCAAGCGCCTGGAAGAGGAGGCGGAAGCCTACCGGAACCGTCTGATTGACAGCGCCGTGGGTGATGCAGAGCGCTTTAGCGATCTGTTGACCGAATACCGCAAGGCACCTGAAGTGACCCGTGAGCGTCTCTATCTGGAAACCATGACGGAGGTGTACAGCGCCACCAGCAAGGTGCTGGTGGATGTGGATAACGGCAATAGCCTCATCTACCTGCCACTGGAGCAGCTGGTCAAGGGGCGTGGGGGCAATGTCAAAGTGCCAGAGAGTAAAGGAGGCGCCAATCCGGCCAGTTCTTCATCAGCAGGAGCCGACGATGGCGGCAGTGGTCGCGAGGCCTCTCGCAGCCTCTACAGCACACCAAATCGGGAGTTGCGCTAATGAATAATCGTGGATGGTTGGCGCTGCTGGCTCTGGGTGTTCTGGCCCTGCTGGCGCTGGATTCCTTCTTTATTGTGAACCAGGCCGAAAAGGCGGTGCTCAAGCAGTTTAGCCGGATCGACAAGGCCGACGTGGAGCCGGGCATTTATTTCAAATGGCCACTGGTGGAAGAGGTGGTACGGGTAGATGGTCGTGCCCTGGTGTACGACGTGCCCACCCAGTCTTTCCTCACGGCCGAAAAGAAATTGCTCAACGTGGATGCCTTTGTGGTCTGGCGTATCAACAATGTGCAGCGCTACATCGTCAGTGTGGGTGGCGGCTCTTCCAATGCCCAGGTAATGGAAGGGCGGGCCCGCCAGTTGCTGGACCCGCGGGTCAACGAGGCGTTGCGTAACGAGTTTGCCTCACGCACCGTATTCCAGGTTGTCGCTGGTGAAAGCGATGTGGAGAAACTGGAAGGTGACACGGCCGTACTGCGCGATCCGGTAACTGGTGAAATGACCGAGGTGCCGAGGGATCAGCTGGACGAGTCCATTATCCGTGAAGCCGAGGCCGAAGCCTCCACGGACAAGGTGGATCCCCGGAAAATGGCCAGCGATCAGCGCGAAGCGCTGATGGATCAGGTTCGTGCCAAAGTGAACGAATCCACCATGGAAGACCTGGGTATCGAAGTGGTGGATATCCGTGTCAAGCAGGTGGACTGGCCCGATCAGGTCCGTGGCCGGGTGTTTGATCGTATGCGCGCCGAGCGTCAGCGTGATGCGGCAGCCCACCGTTCCCAGGGCCGTGAGGAAGCGGAGAAAATCCGCGCCGGTGCGGATCGTCAGCGTAGTGAAATCCTTGCTGAAGCCTACCGCAAGGCTCAGGCCACTCGCGGTGAGGGTGACGCTCAGGCCGCTGCCACTTATGCCCAGGCCTACAATCAGGACAAGGAGTTCTTCCGCTTCTATCGCAGCCTCCAGGCCTACAAGGAGAGCTTCAAGGACAAGGAAGATGTGCTGATCCTGGAGCCGGATGGCGAGTTCTTCCGCTATCTGAAGGGGGCCAAGGGCACGCAGCCCTAAGCCCATTCTGAAAAGCCCTGTCGACCCGGTCGGCAGGGCTTTTTTGTGACTCCAGGGAAGAGGGCGTTAACCTGTCCGCCGCCGGGAGACCGTGGTAGAATGCTGCAACCGGGGGCCGAGGCTCCCGGTTTTTTTGTGGCTGTCTGGCAGGAACAATGGACTTCAGCTTATTGATCAAGGCCCTGTGCCTGGTATTGGTGATCGAGGGCATTCCGCTGTTTCTGGCGCCTAATCGTGCGCGTGAGGCGGCCTTGCAGGTTGCCCGCATGCCCGGGCGCTCACTGAGAATTCTGGGGCTGGTGCTGATGATACTGGGTGCCGGCCTGCTACTACTGATGCGGTCGTAAATGATGAACCAGGAAGAACAGTGGCTACTGCCCGACGGGGTAGAAGAGGTTCTCCCGGGCCGAGCCCGGGCCATTGAGCAATTACGCCGGCAGACGCTGGATCTGTACCAGCGCTGGGGCTATGAACTGGTTTTCCCGCCACTGATCGAGTTTCTCGAGTCCTTGCTCAACGGCGCCGGTCGTGATCTTGAGCGGGAAACCTTCAAGATCACTGATCAGCTGACTGGCCGCCTGATGGGCGTGCGCGCGGATATAACCCCTCAGGTGGCGCGCATGGATGCCCACAGCCTGCGCCGTTCGGCCCCCTCCCGCCTGTGTTACTGCTCCAGTGCCCTGCGCACTCGCCCGGCGGTGGCCGGCGCTACCCGGCTGCCCTACCAGCTGGGGGTGGAGCTGTTCGGCCATGCCGGCAGCGACAGCGATCTGGAAGTGATGACCCTGCTGCTGGATACCCTGGCCCTGGCTGGCGTAGCCAATGAAGTGGTGCTGGATCTGGGGCACGTGGGACTGTTCCGCGGGCTGCTGGATGCCTGTGATTTGAGTGATGCCGAGCAAGGCCAGCTGGAAGACATTTATGTCCGCAAGGCGCGGGTAGAGCTGGATAGTTTTTTGGCGGAGCGCAATCTGCCCGCGCCGGCAGCTAGTGCCCTGGCGTCCCTGCCCTGGCTGGCTGGTGGCATCGGCATTCTTGATGAGGCCCGCACCTTGCTAGGCGATTTCCCAGGCGCTCTGGCGGCGCTGGATGAACTCTCGGTGCTTGCCGGGGTCCTGGACTCCCGTGGCGTGCAGTTGCACCTGGATCTGGGTGAGCTGCGTGGCTATCACTACCACACCGGCTGTGTTTTCGCCGCCTACCTGCCCGGCGAGAGTGAGCCTGTGGCCAAGGGCGGTCGTTATGATCACATCGGTGAGGTGTTTGGCCGTGCCCGTCCGGCTACCGGTTTCAGCGCCGATCTGAAGATGCTGGCGGCGCGTACCGAAGCGGCCGCGCTCAATGGCATCCTGGCGGAAGGCTCTTTGCAAGACGCGGGCTTCGCGGACAAGGTGAGGGCCTTGCGCGATGCCGGTGAGCGGGTGGTGCTGGCTCTGACCGGAGCAGATAATGACCCGCAGGAACTGGGATGCCAGCGCCGGCTGGTGCAGGATGGCAGTCGCTGGGTAATCCAGGATATTTCCTAGGACACTTCCCCGGGGAAGTGTCTGATACAACCTCCGGGTGGGCATTCGCCAGCCCGGGGTGAATCAAACTGTGCGCGAAGCGTGTCGCGTACAAGCGTTCAATCAACAGGCAGCAAGCAATCATGGGTAAGAACGTAGTCATTCTCGGCACCCAGTGGGGTGATGAAGGCAAGGGCAAGATCGTCGATCTGCTTACTGATCAGGCCTCTCTGGTGGCCCGCTTTCAGGGCGGTCATAACGCCGGCCATACCCTGGTGATCGACGGCAAGAAAACCGTCCTGCACCTGATTCCTTCCGGCATTCTGCGCAATGACGTTCAGTGTCTGATTGGCAATGGTGTGGTGCTGGCCCTGGATGCCCTGCTCAAGGAAATCGGTGGCCTGGAAGAACAGGGTGTGCCGGTTCGTGAGCGTCTGCGCCTTTCTGCGTCCTGCCCGTTGATCCTGCCGGTTCATGTGGCGCTGGATCAGGCTCGCGAAGCCGCCCGTGGCAACAAGAAGATCGGCACCACCGGTCGTGGCATCGGCCCGGCCTACGAAGATAAAGTGGCCCGTCGCGGCCTGCGTCTTGGTGATGTCTACTCCCGTGAACGCTTTGCCGCCAAGCTTGGCGAAGTGATGGATTATCACAACTTTGTGCTGCGCAGTTACTACAATGCCGAGCCGGTGGACTTCCAGAAAACCCTGGATGAGACCCTGGCCATGGGCGAGGAAGTGCGCAGCATGGTCACCGACGTGACCACCGTGCTCCACGGTGCCCGTGAGCGTAATGAGAACATCATGTTCGAGGGCGCCCAGGGCACCCTGCTGGATATCGACCACGGCACCTATCCCTATGTGACCAGCTCCAACACCACCGCTGGCGGCGCCGCCACCGGCACCGGTTTTGGCCCGCTGTATCTGGACTATGTACTGGGCATCACCAAGGCCTACACCACCCGGGTGGGTAGCGGTCCTTTCCCTACCGAGCTGTTCGACGAAAACGGCCGTTACCTGGCAGAGAAAGGTCACGAGTTCGGTTCCACCACCGGCCGTGCCCGTCGTTGCGGCTGGTTTGATGCAGTGGCCCTGAAGCGCTCCATCCAGATCAACTCCATCACCGGTCTGTGTCTGACCAAACTGGACGTGCTGGATGGTCTGGAAGAAGTGAATATCTGTATCGGTTATCAGGACGCGGAAGGCAACTCTCTGACCTGTGCCTGGGATGCGGATAGCTACGAAGAAGTGAAGCCGGTCTACGAAAGCCTGCCCGGCTGGACTGAATCCACCCTGGGCGCCAAATCCGTGGACGAGCTGCCGGCCAATGCCGTGGCTTACCTGAAGCGGATTGAGGAAGTGACCGGAGCGCCCATCGATATCATTTCCACCGGCCCGGATCGTGTGGAAACCATTATCAAGCGCCACCCGTTCGCCTGAACAGGCTTCCTGTTCGATAAACAAAAACGCCCCGGCATGCCGGGGCGTTTTTGTTGGTGCCTACGGAAACTTATTCCGCCGCGTTGGGGGTGTAAAGCCACAACATGTTGTTGACGTGGTTGCCGGAGTCCTCGCCGATCAGCAGGCGACCATCGTTCATGACGAACAAATTGTCCGGCTGCGCGATGTTGTCTACAGAGCACTTGTCGCCGGTGGCTCCACCGTCATATGGCCCGCCCACTACTGCCGGTTCCATGCGGCTGACGTTGAAATCCGTTTCCAGATCAAACCGGTAAACGATGCCGCAGCGGTTGGCGTCGATGGCAATGTCGCCTGTACCATCAGCCATGGAGCCGGCCACGTCGGCCATGGCCACATACATGTAGGGCACTTCACCGCTGGCTGCGCCGGCGGGATTGATGTTGATCCCTTCCATTTTGTTGAACTCGGTGGTCGCCCCCATGGCCATGGCAACCGCGTTGGTTTCCAGGAAGGCGATGGGGTCAAGGGCGCTATTGTCTCCGCCAGCCACATAGGCGGCGGCATAGTCGTCCACTTGCTGCTGGGAAATGTAATTGGTGTCCCCTTCAACGAAGTCGTTTTCGTCCAGGCCGTCGAAGGAGCGGATCAAGGTTTCGATCGTGGCGTTGTCGGATTTGCCGAGTTCGATCCAGCTGATGTCAAAGCCGGTGGTGGCATTGTCAGTGCCGGCATCCTGGGTCACTTTGGCTGCATACAGTGTGCCCGCTGACAGGTTCTGAGCGTCATCGGCGACAAACTTGAAAAAGCCCTGGGAGCCGCCGTCGGAGGTCAGGTAGACGGTTTTCTCATCGGGCATGATGATGGCATTTTCATGGGCCATACGGCCGGTGGTGAAGTGTTTCACCGGTTGCGGTGTGCCGGTGGGTGCCGTCAGTTCAACGATATACCCGTAGTCATAGGGGTTGGGGAAGGTGCCATCCAGATAGGTCTGGATGTTCTTTACATCGTTGTAACTGGGGTAACCGCCGGCCCCAGCCTGGTTCCACTGTGCCGTGGCTGATACCTCGGAAGCCATGTAGTTTTCCTCCGAGGTGAGTGGTGTACCCCAGGGAGATACACTGCCGAAGCAATTGATCATGGTGCCGTTCACGCCACTGAAGTCCACATTGAGGGCGCCATTCACGGTCCAGCCGTCGTCGGTCTTGCTGAGGGCCAGTCGGGAAACGCCGCCGGGGCGATCTTCCCAGGCAGTGAAAAGATAGCCGCTGTTCTCGCCGTCGGCGATCCAGGCGTTGAAGTCCGGATCGTTGGACTGCAGAACGGAAGCCTCATTTTTGTCCAGCACTGTGATATGACCGAGACCGAAGGGCAGATCTCCACGGTAGTTGTAACCTTCGCGGCCGAGTACCTGGTAGCTGCCCAGAGCCATGCGGGTGGTTTCCGCATCGCTGCTGGTGGGGTCGGGAACGGTGATTGGTGTAATGCCTGCAGGCAGCTCGTTGATGTTGGCACCAACCCAGGCGCCGATAGCGGCCTTGTTCTCTGCATCCGGGAGAGAGTCTGCCGGGTGCTGGATGTTAAAGAAGGCATCGCCTTCCTCGGTCACTTCCAGGCCGGTCAGTTCGGCGCCCAACGGAATGGTGGCCAAGCGGGTCAAGGGAAGGGTTGCAGATTGTTCGCTGCCGTTACTGGGGTTGTTGTCATTGTCGCTGTCGCCACCGCAGGCCGCCAGCAAGGAAGTGGCAGCAATGGCGATAGCCAGCTGTGTTTTGCGTGTATTGATAGTCATGGTTTTCCCACCAGTTGTCGAATGAACTCAAGGGTGGGAAAAGCCTAGGACTCAAACTATGAAGTTTTATGTCGATGAAAATAACATTAAATGACAATGCACTTCGCACCCTCTCATATTCGACGCTGGGGCGGGTTGTCAGGGGTGGCGGGCGAGCTTCTCCTGGTCTCTGGGCGGTTGCCAGTCCATGCGCAAATCCCATTGGAAGAAGCGGAATTCCGCTGGCAGAGGCGGCTCGCTTTCATCCACTTCGGTAAACACATTCCTGGCGGGTAGCCAGGTGGCATCACGGCCGTGAATGTAGCTTTGATGGCGCACGATATGGGTATAGGCCTTGTTTAGTTTCAGGGCCCTTTCCCGGGAGGGTGTGATCAAAGTATAGACATCGGCATTGGCAATGGCCTCTTCGTTCAGGCTGCCGTCCGCACGGTACCACTTGTCCACCATTTCCGGATTTTCCCGGAACTCACTGCCGCCACCGGCACGTTTCAGGTAGTTGCGAATTTCGCCGCCAGGTTCACTGATGTTGGCAGCATCCGGCATGCCTTGCAGGTCGATGTAACCCCAGCCCTCGGCGCCATCTACCTTGCGGGCCAAAGCGAAAGTCTGGTCAATGGTGACGCCCACTGCGGCATGGCAGCCCATACAGAAAAGGTTTTCTTCATGGCTTTGCGGGCGCAGGCGGCCATCATAGTCTTCAATAAACCCCTGCATTACCCAGCCCATGCCGTTTTCCATGCCTTTCTCGTGAAGGTTGACGAACGTTGGCAGCAGCCCCCGGTGCTTGTCCTTGCGTTCGCGATCATAACGGCTGCGAACATCATGGTTTTCCAGTGCCCGGATCTTGCGCATGTAGCGCAGTTCTTTCATGCGTGGTGGCACGCCAATCACATCATGCTCATCAATGCCCACATAGCGCACCGTATGCATGAGTTCGGCGCCTTGCGGATATTGTTGAAAAGCGATTTCAATGTTGCGGGCATCGCCCAGATAATGCTGGCGTTTTTTCAGAGTACGGGCGATGCCTGACACGCGACCGTCGCCATTCAGGTCGGTGTTGAGGCGGGTTTCATCGGTGGCAGGAATCGACATGCTTTCGTGTTGCTTGATCGCCATTTCCAGCAGCGTCAGATTGAGTAGATAAAGTTCGCGTTGGTAGCTGCCGTCGATTTCCCGGAAGGCGGCGGGTAGTCGTATCACCACGTCATCGGTTGAGCCATTGGTTGGCCAGAAGGTGCCGGGGAAAGGCTTGTAGTTAAAGGCAACCCAGTGGCTGCCGTCGCGGGCCAGCCCCTGCTTATCAAAGGCACCGGCGGCCAGGTGGTAATTATCCAGATCGGGGGTGAAGCCCTCCCAGCCCTGTTTTTCAAGGCGTGGCGCCAAGTCACTGTAATTGTCCTGGTTGATGTAGGTGAGGATCTGTTCGTCGCTAATGCTTGCCTGCCAGTCGCGTCGATCCACGAACAGGTTGTCCCAGTGATTGGTGACGCCTACATCAGAAAATAGATAACCGCCTTGCAGATGCCCGTCATCAAGCTGATTCATTCTTGCCGCTTTGTCCCGGTCGTAATTCTGGTGACAGGTGTAGCAGGGATTGTGCTCTGCTTCGGTTTTTGTATAGCACTGTGGCGGGATGGGTGCCTCCAGGTTGCCGATGCGTTCGTCAGTGACGGGCGTGCGCGACTCGGTATCAACGGGCGGTAGCAGGGCGTTGTCGGTATCCCCGTCGCAACCGTGCAGCGGCAGGGTGGCAAGGCCGAGAAGTAGCAGGGCTGGGACGGTGTATTGAGTCATGTTGTTTCCTGTTGATCGGGGACGCCCGCAGCCTAGTCAGTGGCAATGACAGGAAAGTGACAACACTGGAGTTGTGGCAGCAATAAAGATGTAGGGAGAGTGAGATCAGGCTGACATGAAAGAGCGGTTTACTGGCGGACAGACAGGGGGGATTCTCTGGAGTCTGTTCGGGATTTGCCGGGGGCGCGAGGAGAGTGTCCAGGGGCTGTTCAGTTGTTCCCGGTGCCGGGTTACTTCCGGCGCCGGGTAATGATGATCAGTGCCACGGTGATACCGATGACGGCCGCCGGAAACACCAGCAGGTAGCGTTTTCGGTTGGCTTCTTTCTCCCGCTGGGCGTCGGCCTGCTGGATGGCCGGATGCTTGCTGGTGGCGTCGTTGTCGGCGTAGGTGGCAACCGGGGCCAGAAACAGGCCGGTGGCCAGTACCAATGCGGCGATCATGGAGCGGAGAATAGTCATGGCTTTCTGCACCCTGGCTCTGTGGAGACTGGTGGTGTCTGGCCTGAAACGAAAAAGGGCCCCCGTCTGGGAGCCCTTTGAATTGGTGCCGAGGAGAGGACTTGAACCTCCACGGGGTTGCCCCCACTAGCACCTGAAGCTAGCGTGTCTACCAATTTCACCACCTCGGCGTTTCGTGCTGTACCGGACCCTTGTAGATAAGGTAAAGTTTCTTACCGTTTCCGGCCGGTTCATCGCGAAAGCGCGTGCATTCTAGTATATGATGGCCGGATGTCAAACCCTCTTTCCGAAAAAAATTTAATGCCCCCTAAAAAACGTTACCGCGACCCCCATGCCGATCGTGAGGCCGAAAATTACGAAAACCCCGTCCCCAGCCGGGAACTGATCCTGGAAGTGCTCAACGACCATGGCAAGCCCATGGAGTTCGACCAGATCGCCTCCCTGCTGGAGGTTGATGAGGACGGTGAAGTCGGGCTCGAGCGCCGCTTGAAGGCCATGCTGCGTGATGCCCAGTTGGTGCAGAATCGCAATGGCAAGTTGGGTGTTGTGTCCCGAATGGACCTGATTCCCGGACGCGTGCAAGGCCACAAGGATGGCTTCGGCTTCCTGATTCCCGATGACAAGGCCCAGAGTGACCTGTTTCTCGGCCCGCGCCAGATGGAAAAGGTCATGGACGGGGATCGGGTGCTGGTCAGCGATGCCGGCTACAACCGCTTCGGCAAGAAAGAAGCCCGTATCGTGGAGATTACCGAGCGGGTTGCCACCGAAGTGGTGGGCCGCTATCGCCGTGAAGCCGGTATCAGCTTTGTGGAGCCGGAAAATCGCCGCATCACCAAGGAAGTGCTGGTTGAGGACAAGAACGGCCTGAAGCCAAATCCTGGCGACCATGTCCGCGCCATCATTACCCAGTACCCCAGCCGCGACCACCATGTGTTGGTGCGCCTGGAAGAAATCATTGCCACCCCGGATCAGGCCGGCATGGAAATCGAGGTGGCCCTGCGCCGTTTCGAGATTCCCCATGTCTGGCCGGACGGTGTGGAAGCCGACGCCGAGCGTTTCGGCGCCGGTGTGCCCCACAAGGCCAAAGCCCATCGGGTGGATCTGCGTGATCTGCCGCTGGTCACCATCGATGACGAAACCGCCCGGGATTTCGACGATGCGGTCTATGTGGAGCGCCGTCCCCGTGGTGGTTGGCGCCTGATCGTCGCCATTGCCGATGTCAGCCACTATGTGTCACCGGGTTCCGCCCTGGATCGGGAAGCGGCCACCCGTGGCAACTCGGTCTACTTCCCCAACCGGGTAGTGCCGATGCTGCCGGAAGCCCTGTCCAACGGCCTTTGCTCGCTCAATCCCCATGTGGATCGGCTGTGTCTCTATTGCGACATGAGGATTTCCGCCAACGGTCGCCTGACCGGGTTTGTCTTCCGTGAAGGGGTGATGCGCTCGCGGCACCGCCTGACCTACAACAAGGTCGGCGCCATGATCGAGGAGCCGGATTCCCAATTGGCCCAGGACACCGTGGCCAGCCTGGATGATGAATCTCTGGACATGATCTGGTCGTTCCACGAAATGTTCCTGGCACTGCGCAAGCGCCGTGCGGAGCGGGGCGCCATCGATTTCGACAGCGATGACACCCGCATCATTTACGATGAAAACCAGAAAATTCAGGCGATTGTGCCGGTGACCCGCAACGTGGCGCATATCATGATCGAGGAGGCCATGCTGGCCGCCAACATCTGCTCCGCCAAGCTGCTGGAAAAGGCCGGTGTACCGGCCCTGTTCCGTAACCACGAGCCGCCCAAGGAAGAGCGACTGAGCAAGTTGCAGCAATTCCTCGGTGGCCTGGGGTTGAGCCTGGGTTGGTCGGAAGGGGCTCCCAGCCCCCATGTCTATCAGGATCTGCGCGAGCAGATCCTGGAGCGCCCGGATCGCAACGTGATCCAGACCATGATGCTGCGCTCGATGACCCAGGCCAAATACGAAGCGGAGAACAAGGGGCACTTCGGGCTGGCCTACAAGGCCTATACCCACTTCACCTCGCCGATTCGCCGCTACCCGGACTTGCTGGTGCACCGGGCCATTCGCTTCCTGATCCGTAGCGAGGCTGTGCCCAATCACGTAGATAATCCGGGTAAGTTGCCGAAGATTCCCAGCGAGAAAATCATCCCCTACAGCCAGGCGGACATGGTGGCCATCGGTGAGCAGTGCTCCATGACTGAGCGCCGGGCGGACGATGCCACCCGCGATGTGGTGTCCTGGCTCAAATGCCAGTTCATGGAATCGCACATCGGAGATGTGTTTGAGGGCGTTATCAGTGGTGTGGCCAACTTTGGCCTCTTTGTGCAGCTCAACGAGCTGCACATTGATGGTCTGGTGCACGTGGCCAACCTGGATAGTGACTACTACCACTTCGATGAGGTCAATTTGACCCTCACCGGGGAAAGCAGTGGCCGTAAATTTGGGCTCGGCGACGGTGTCACCGTGCGTGTGGCTGCGGTGCATACCGAAGAGCGCAAGATTGATCTGCAACTGGAATCCTCCACCCCGTCTGGCAGGGGCCGGCCCAAGGGTGGCAGCAAGAAGGCGAGTGGCGGTAACCGCAGAGGCGGCAACAGTGAACGGGAAAAGTTGGCCAAGGGCGATATCCCCAAGCCCAAGGCCAAACGCAAGGGCCCGCCGCGTGGCAAGAAGGCGGCCCGGCGTAGCAGCAAGAGCTAGAGCCTTCTGTATGAGCTTGCCTGCAAGTGAATGAACCACGCTGCGTAGCGGGGGCGCTTGCAGGCATACCCGCGGGGCACAGAGAGCTCCTACATCCAATATTTGCCCGGTCGTGTTACGTGCAGGCGTTATCATGAGCAAACCCCAGAAACCCTTGATGTATTCCGGCTTCCACGCGGTTGAAGCCCTGTTGCGGCATCGCCCTGAGGCGGTGTTGGAGCTGTTCGTGCAGGACAGCCGTGCGGAACGGGAGGAGCCGCGGCTGGCGGCCATGATCCAGTCCGCCCGGGATTTCGGTATCGCGGTGCAGCGCGCCCGTCGGGAAGTCCTGGAAAAACACGCCGGTCCTCAGCATCAGGGCATTGTGGCCCGGGCAAGGCCGCGTAAACCGGGTGATGAAAGCGGTCTGCTGAAGTGGCTGGACGGTAAACCCGCGCGGCCCTGGCTACTGATTCTGGAGAACGTGACAGACCCTCATAACCTGGGGGCCTGCCTGCGCAGTGCCGATGCGGCTGGCGTGGATGCGGTGATCGTACCGCGTCGCAACGCCGCCGGGCTCACCCCGGTGGCCTGCCGCACAGCGGTGGGGGCGGCAGAGAGTCTGGCCTATTACGAAGTGGGCAATCTGGCCAGCCTGCTGGATCAGCTTCGTGAGAGAGGTGTCTGGGTGGTAGGCACCGCGCTCGAGGAGCGCAGCGAGTCCTTGTTTACGTTCCAGGCCCCGGATGCCCTGGCCGTCGTGATGGGGGCGGAAGGCGCCGGCCTGAAGCGGCTGACCCGGGACAAGTGCGACCAGCTACTGGAAATTCCCATGGCTGGCGAAGTGCAGAGCCTGAATGTGTCCGTGGCGACGGGGGTGATGTTGTTCCATGTGCGGGCGCAAAGAAGAGCAATTGACAGTTGATAGTTGATAATTGATAGCTCGCGCTCTGGGCTGATCTGATTCTTCAACGTAAGAGGCCGCGCTCATTGTCTGGGCGCGGCCTCTTACGTTGAAGAATCGATGGCGCTGCCCCGCGCCGTTGTCAATTATCAACTATCAATTATCAACTGCCTTTCACCGCAGTTCGGCCTGGTTGACGACGGTTTGCCGCTCCAGGGTGGGCAGTGGCAGTTGGGGGCGGCGGGCGGAGAGTTCCCGCTGGATGCGCACGTTGTCCTCCAGCAGTATCTCCGGGATCTCCTTGTCATGGTTGTCCGGCAAGATGCCCGGGGCGCTCAGGGCCTTGTCGGCCAGTTGCTGGCCGGGCAGTGGCGCCAATGGAAAACTGACATGGGTGGTACGGTTGAAACGGATCGGTTCCCGGTATTTGGGCTGTACATAGCCGTGGGCATTGCGCACGGCGGTATCCAGATCCTCCGGGCCGGTGACATGGTGCCAGTCGTTGGGTGTGCTGGGCCGGGGCGGGGTAATGGACTCACCGCGGGACAGCCTGGCGGTCAGGCGAGTTTTGCGTTGCTGCCAGGCCAGCAAGTCGGTGACGAACTGGTCCTGACGGCGGTAGTTCTGGATGTCCGGGCGTGGCCCCAGGGCCTGCTCAAGAGCCTGCTGCTGACCTTGGCTCAGCCCGTTGTCACCGGCCGCCGACGTGGCCGCTGGCAACATCGGGCCCAGCAGGGCAAGAAAGGCAATAAAGCGGATCAGGGTCATGATGTGCTCCGGGGCTCCTCTCCTTCGTGTCTCCGGCGGCGCTAGGGGGAACTGTCGCAGTCGCTGCTCAAACAGCTTTCCACTTCAATGATGCCAGTGGTCAGCACAGGCTCATTGTTCAGATCCAGATAGAGCATCAGGTTGCCGTTGCGGGATATCTCGACGATGGCATTGGGATTGCTGGCCAGCAGGGTGGCCAGGTCTGCCTTGCGCTCTTCGTTAAACAGGTTTCGGTAAAGCTGTTCGGTGAGCAGATTTCTGGCGTCACCGCCGTCGTTCAGTCCGTCCAGTTGCATGCCGACAATGGTCATGGGCAGCACCAGGGGGGTGTCGGAGCCAGCATTGCCGAGCAGGGTACGGATATGCTCCCCGGACAGGGAGTTGCCGGGCAGGGCGGGCAGGCCGAAGCTCTGCGAGGTGGAGCGGTTGTACCAGGTTCGGTTGCGCTGGTAGTCAATGGGGCTCAGGCGCTCGGTGCGGGCCAGGGCGCTGTCCAGGGTTTCCGGCTGATCAATCACGGTGGGGTCGCTGCTGGCCACCGGCTCCGGCTGATAATCCTGGGGGCAGGCTGCCTGATGGGCTGCCTGATCGCGATTGGCCTGCTTGTACTGCATGACCTGCAGCAGGAAGTCCGAGTAATCCGGGTAATCTTCCAGTGCCGGTTTGTCCGGTACGATCACTGGGCTGCCACAGGGCGGCGGGGCCGATTCCCGCGCAGACAGGGGGCTCAGCATGCAGATGCTGCACAGGCCGAGGGCCAGAGCTCTGAGTTTCATGGTCGTATCCCGTTCTTGTTGTTTTCCCCTTTTATTTCAGGGATTTAGGGTTAACGACGCTTCTTGTAAGCGTTTGTAGCGTTTTGTTTCTACTGAGGATACGTCCGTCTTTGCCGGATGGCAACGGATATACCTTGAGGAGGGGGCGTGCTATGGGATAGAATCGCGCGCTTCCTGCGTCCGACAGGGATTAACTGTCGGGCAGGTCTCCTTGCTTCACCGTCACGCCTATGCGGATGGGAAGCTGAATTGATGCCGTGAGGTATCGCAACCGTAAGGAGCTAATATGCGTCATTACGAAGTTGTGTTCCTGGTTCATCCGGACCAGAGCGAACAGGTGCCGGCCATGATCGAGCGTTACAGCGCGATCGTGACTGATGGTAAGGGCACTATCCACCGTCTTGAAGATTGGGGCCGTCGTCAGCTGGCGTACCCGATCAACAAGATCCACAAAGCCCACTACGTGATGCTGAACATCGAATGTGACGGCGAAACCCTGGGCGAGCTGGAAAACACTTTCCGCTTTAACGATGCCGTAATCCGTCACCTCGTAATTCGTTGCGACAAGGCGGCCACCGAGCCGTCCCCGCTAGCCAAGAATGACGAGAAGGAGGGGGCTGCCAGCTGATTTTGGAAAGCAATCGCTGCGAACTCACCGGTGTGATCGTCACTTTGGAAAAAGTGGCACTGACGCCGGCAGGGGTGCCGCGCCAACGCCTTTGGCTGGAGCATCGCTCCCGACAACTGGAAGATGGCCATCCCCGTGAAGTCCAGGCCCGCATTGCCGTAATACTGGCAGGCGGGATGACCCGACAGGCCCAGGGCCTGAGAGAGGGTCAGCGCATCAAGGTTACCGGTTGCCTGAGTCGTGCCGGTTACAAAGGTGACGCCCGGGACCGTTTGCAACTGATTGCCCAGACGCTGGACACCCTCAACCAGGATTAAACAGGAGATTATCCAATGGCCCGTTTTTATCGCCGCCGCAAGTTCTGCCGCTTTACCGCGGAAGGTGTTGAGTACATCGATTACAAAGATCTCGACACCCTGAAAGCCTACATCACCGAAACCGGCAAAATCGTGCCCAGCCGTATCACCGGCACCAAGGCACGCTACCAGCGTCAGCTGGCCTCTGCGATCAAGCAGGCCCGCTTTCTGGCGCTGCTGCCGTACACTGACAGCCACGACAATTAAGCCGAGGGGACCATCATGCAAGTGATCCTGCTGGAAACGATCAAGAACCTGGGCGACCTGGGTGCTGTGGTGGATGTACGTTCCGGTTACGGCCGTAACTTCCTGATCCCGCAAGGCAAAGCCCTGCCGGCCACCAAAAACAACCTGGCCGAAGTAGAGCAGCGTCGCGCCGAGCTCGAGAAGCACGCCGCCGAGCAGCTGGCTGCTGCCCAGGAACGTGGTGAAAAACTGAACGAAGCCAGCGTAACCGTGACCTCCAAGGCCGGTGACGAAGGCAAACTGTTCGGTTCCGTGGGTACCCGCGACATCGCCGAAGCCATTACCGCCGCCACTGGCGTGGAAGTGGAAAAATCGGAAGTGAAGCTGCCCCACGGTGCGCTGCGTAACACCGGTGAGTACGAAATCGACGTGGTTCTCCACGCTGATGTGACCGTGACCATCAAGCTGGCTGTGGTTCCTGCCGAGTAATCGACAGTTGACCGACAACCGGTTTGCCCCTTGCGGGGCGCGGTGACAGAATCAGGGCATTGTCCGCAAGGACAGTGCCCTTTTTCGTTTAGTTACAAGTTGAAAGTTCAAAGTTGAAACGCGAGCCAATCCGGTCACAATTTCAGGGTTGCTGGCCGTGTGCAGGACGTTGGCACAGAGAGAAGCATAGAATGGAGCTCTGCGTCCCCGATTGCGTTGGGACTTTTAACTTTCAACTTTCTCCTCTTATGTTGGTTGCCCCATGAACGAACCGCTGTCTCTGGATAAACATCTGCCGGAAAACCTCCGGATTCCCCCCAATTCCCTTGAGGCGGAACAGGCCATCCTCGGTGGGCTGCTTCTCAATAACAGTGCCTGGGATGATGTGGCGGAACGCGTGGGTGCCCGTGATTTCTACCGCAAGACCCATCGGCAGATTTTTGAGGTTATTGCGCAGCTGGTTGAGGAGGAGAATCCCTGTGACCTGGTCACCGTATCCCAGGCTCTGACCCAGTTGGGGCAGCTGGAGGGTATTGGTGGCATGACCTATCTGTCTGAGCTGGCACGCAATACACCCAGTGCGGCGAATATTACCGCTTACGCAGAAATTGTTCGCGAGCGCAGCATTCTTCGCCAGTTGATCAGTGTGTCCCAGAATGTGGCGGACAATGCCTTCAAGCCGGAAGGACGCAAGTCCCTGGAAATCCTTGACCTGGCAGAATCCGCGATTTTCGAGATTGCCGAGCAGCAGAAGAAAGGCTCGGGGCCGCAGGACATCAAATCCGTCCTCAAGAAAACCGTGGACCGCATTGATGAGCTCTACAAGAACAAGAGCGCTATTACCGGGGTGACCACCGGCTTTGACGAACTGGATAAAATGACCGGTGGCTTGCAGCCCTCCGACATGATCGTGATTGCCGGCCGGCCCTCCATGGGTAAGACCACCTTTGCCATGAATCTGTGCGAGAACGTGGCGATCAAGGCCGGCAAGCCGGTGCTGGTCTTCTCCATGGAGATGCCTGCCGATTCCATTGTCATGCGTATGCTGGCTTCCCTGGGACGCATTAACCAGACATCTATCCGATCCGGTCAGTTGGAAAAGGATGACTGGCCCCGCATTACTTCCGCCATTCACATGCTCAGTGAGCAAAAATTCTTTATCGACGACACGCCGGCGCTCAGTCCCCTGGAAATGCGTGCCCGTGCCCGTCGGGTTGCCCGCGAATGCGGCGGTGAGCTTGGCGCCATCATGGTGGATTACCTGCAGCTGATGCAGGTGCCGGGGGTCGATAACCGGGTCAATGAAATTTCAGAGATTTCCCGCTCCCTGAAAGGGCTTGCCAAGGAATTAAGCTGTCCGGTGCTGGCTCTTTCCCAGCTGAACCGTTCTCTTGAACAACGCCCCAATAAGCGCCCGGTGATGTCCGACTTGCGTGAGTCAGGGGCGATTGAACAGGATGCTGACTTGATCGCGTTCTTGTACCGGGATGAGGTTTACAACAAGGACAGTAACGAAAAAGGTGTGGCGGAAGTGATTATCGGCAAACAGCGTAACGGGCCTATCGGCACGGTACGTCTTGCCTTCCAGGGGCAGTTCTCCCGGTTCGATGATCTGGCACCTGAATACTATGCTCAGCTGGCCTCCATGGACGAGTAACGGCCTTGCATGATGCAGAGACTGGAAGAGACGACAAGGAGAGCAGAGTGCTGACCTGGTCTGCCCCCTGCGGGAGTCTGTCCTGATGAGAGGAACCCGAGTAGAGATCCGCTGCGCAGCACTGACGCACAATGCTCGACGTGCCAGGGCTCTGGCGGAGAGTGCCCAGGTGTTTGCCATGGTCAAGGCTGATGGCTATGGCCATGGAATGACGCTGGCGGCAGACGCCATGGCAGGGGAGGTGGACGGTTTCGGCGTGGCGGTCCTGGAAGAGGCCCGGGCCCTGCGCGAACATGGGGTCAGTGCACCGATTCTGGTAGCGGAAGGTTTTTTCGATCGGGATGAGCTTGAGCAGGCCCGGGAACTGTCGTTGGAAGTGGTAGTTCACTCCTCATGGCAGGTGGGGCTGTTGCTGGAGCACCCTGGCCCGCTACGCATCTGGCTGAAACTGAATACCGGTATGAACCGGCTGGGATTGCGCCCGGATATTGCTCTGGAAGCTGCCGGTCAGCTTGCTGCCGCCGGGATGAAGCCGATGGGAGTGATGAGCCATTTCGCCTGTGCTGATGAAGCCAGCGATGGTCGCAGTAACACCCAGCTGCGCCTGGCTGATGAGGTTGCTGATGCCCTCGACCTGCCTCTCTCTGCCGCTAATTCAGCCGCTCTGATTCGTTATCCCAATGCCCGGGCCCAGCGGGTGCGGCCGGGTATCATGCTATATGGATCGTCGCCGTTCGATTGGCAAAGCGCGGCGGAACTGGATCTGGCGGTGAGCCACCGTTTCAGTGCCCGCCTGATTGCCATTAACGAGGTTCAGCCTGGCGACACTGTGGGCTATGGCGCCACCTGGACCGCCCCGCGCCCCGGTCGCATTGGCGTGGTAGCCGCCGGCTATGGCGACGGCTACCCGCGCCACGCCCCCAGTGGTACCCCCGCCGCCGTCAATGGCCAGCCCACGATATTGGTGGGGCGAGTATCCATGGATATGCTGACCATCGATCTGAATGGCATCCAGGCTGACATCGGCGATGAGGTAGAACTATGGGGGGACCATGTGGACGTGGACAAGGTTGCTCGCGCCTGTGGCACCATCAGCTATGAATTGTTCTGTCAGATCACCGGTCGGCCGGAACGCGTCATCGTTTGATTCGACGTCGCTGTAGGAGCACCTCTTGAGGTGTTATTCGCTGCGCTCACCCCTTTGGGGCGGCACTCCGTGCGCTACTCCGCTGCGCTACGTTCCTGCAGCGGCTCCGTAGCTACGCCTGCACAAGAAGGAATTGTTTTGGCCAAGAAAAAAACCGCTTTTGTCTGCACCGATTGTGGTGCTGATTTCCCCAAGTGGCAGGGGCAATGCCCTGCCTGTGGTACCTGGAATACCCTGCAGGAATTCGTCCATGACCCGGCCACGCCCATGTCCAAGGGGGCGGGCAGTCGTGGCGGCTTTTCCGGGCAGTTGTCCGAGGTACAGAATCTGGGTGAGATCGTGCTGGCGGAAACGCCGCGCATCAGTTCCAGCATGGGTGAGCTGGACCGGGTGCTGGGCGGAGGTTTGGTGCCGGGCTCGGCGATCCTGATTGGCGGGCACCCCGGTGCCGGTAAATCGACCTTATTGCTGCAAACCTTGTGCAAGCTGGCGGCTACCCAGAAGTGCCTTTATATCACCGGTGAAGAGTCACTTTCTCAGGTGGCCATGCGTGCTGACCGACTCAAGCTGCCCAAGGAACAGCTGCGGCTGGCGGCGGAAACCGATGTGGAGCAAATCCTGGATCTGGCTCGCAAGGAGCAGCCTCGGGTGCTGGTGGTTGATTCCATCCAGGTCATGTTCCTGGCCGCCTTGCAGTCTGCCCCTGGCAGTGTGGCCCAGGTGCGCGAATGTGCTGCCGCGCTCACCCGTTTTGCCAAGCAGACCGGCACCGTGCTGTTGCTGGTGGGCCATGTCACCAAGGATGGCACCCTGGCTGGCCCCAAGGTGCTGGAGCATATGATCGACTGCTCACTGATGCTGGAAGGCTCCACGGATTCCCGTTTCCGCACCCTGCGCGGGCTGAAGAATCGTTTTGGCGCAGTGAATGAGCTGGGCGTGTTTGCCATGACCGGCGAAGGGCTGAAAGAGGTCAAGAACCCCTCCGCCATCTTCCTTAACCGGGCAGACGAGATTGCATCGGGCTCCCTGGTGACGGTGGTCTGGGAGGGCACTCGTCCCTTGCTGGTGGAACTGCAGGCGCTGGTGGATGCCTCCCACTTCGGTAACCCGCGCCGGGTGTGTGTGGGCCTGGAGGCAAATCGTCTCGCCATGCTACTGGCGGTGCTGCATCGCCATGGTGGCATCCAGGTAGGGGATCAGGATGTATTCATGAACGTGGTGGGCGGCGTCAAGGTCACTGAAACCGCCGCCGACCTGGCCCAGGTGCTGGCCATCGTCTCCAGCTTCCGCGACCGGGCTCTGGGCCGGGAGCTGGTGGTGTTCGGTGAAGTGGGTCTGTCCGGCGAAATTCGCCCCGTGCCCCAGGGCCAGGAGCGGCTCTACGAAGCGGTCAAACACGGCTTCAAGAAAGCCATTGTCCCCAAGGCAAACCTTCCACGACAACTACCGGAAGGGGTGGAGGTGATCGGGGTCAGTACGGTGGCGCAGGCGCTGGAATACCTTTAGTTAATTGAGAATGGATAATTGATAACTCGCGATGCGGGGTTATCTTTTCTGAAATTTATGAGGCCGCGCCCATGCTTTGGGCGCGGCCTCATAGGTTTAGGTCGTGAGAGCTCTTCTCGCGACGTTATCAATTATCCATTCTCAACTATCAATTGCATTTCACGGGTGTAGCGTCACCCGATCCCCCTGCGCCCAGCACCAGGCATCGATGATGTCGTAGAACAGGCTGACGGCATTGACCATTACGATGGCCACGGTGAACGCCCATTGGCTTGGGGTCATGAAGTCGTCGCCCCAGACGCCGGCGAGTTGGCCGAGCAGTCCCAGCTCCAGAGGGATCCAGGCGAGCAGGTGAACCAGAGACATGTCCTTGTTCATGCCGCCGTGGTGCCACATGAGCGACAGGTTGACCGCCAGTACCAGCAGCAGGGCCAGGGCCGTGGCCTGGCCGCTGAAGCTGTCCAGTAATAACAAACTGGCGCCGTTCAGAGGCATCAGGATCAGCAGCACCCAGCCCTGCAGCCACAGGGGAAGGTTACGAAAGGAATGCCAGATGCCCAGCAGGCGGTGCGAAGCGGTGTTGCCTTCCATGACTCAGCTCCCGTTGGTTTATTGGTTCAGTGACCAGTCATAATCCAGAAACTGAATCTTCAGCTGTTCCGCGTCCAGTGCTTTTCGGTGGCTGGCGGGTATCTCCAGCGTATCCGCATACTGCAGAAGGTAATGGTGCAGGCTGCCGGCGGCATCCACAAAATCCTCCTCATACCAGTCGAAGATCTTCGATACTTCCAGGCGTGCCGGATTCTCATTGAAGTGATTGCGCTGCCGGTCGGAAAGAAAGCGGCGGGTGCTGTCGGCCAGCTGTTGCTCCAGCGTCTCTCCGCGGTAGGCTTCCGGCCGCAATGCCGGGCAGCCCACGGAGGCGCAATTCACCGCAAAATGGATACGCGGATCCATCAGCGCCGGATTGCCGCGAATCATTTCATGCTCCACTTCGTCCAGGGTGCGTTCTTTGCCCAGCAGGGCAAAAAAGCGCTGGTCCCAGGGGCCGGAGAAGAAGGAGCCGATATCGCGGATGGAGTCGGGCAGGGAGTCCTGGCGCAGGATCAGGTCGATGGTGAAGGCATTATAGGCGTTGATCAGAAAAGCCAGTTGCTCGTCACCACTCCATTTGCCGAAGTCGTCTGCAGAAACTGACGACAATGCCTCAAGGTAGCGGTTCAGTGCTTTCCGATCCGTTTGGAAACCACGGTAATTGACAACGGTAGTGACGCCATTGCGTTGCCATTGCACATTATCAGCAAGTAATGCATCCCAGCGCTGGTGATCAAAGGCCATCAGCGGAGAGCACAGCAGCAACAGTAGCGGGATCAGCAAACGGACAGTCATTACAGCTCCAGTCGGTTATCCATGAACGATACCGGTTTGAGTGTGTGCATGCCGTGATGTTACAGCGCTTTCGCCGCGGTGTCGGGAATGTGGCTGAGCACGTTGGTGTCGGCTTAGGGATCAAGCCGCGTAGCGACCCCTTTCCTGCGTCGCCGGGCGCGAAGCCGCAACTGCCGCTTCTGCCACCACAGGTAGCTGCCAGTGATGAACAGCAGCAACGGAGCAATGCCACTCAACAGCACCAGAAATCGTCCCGGCAGGCCCAGGGCATCGCCATTGTGCAGAGGGAATTGCCAGCTCATTACCTGGCTGCCGGCGGCCACGTTCAGGACATCCCAGGCCGCCAGAATCTCGCCGCTGTATGCATCCACCCAGACGCTGCTGGCACCGAAATCCGACCAGGGTTCGCCGGGTTGGTTGAAGGCCAGCCGGTAGCTGCCATCGGGGCCATCGGGCAAGTACAGACGCTTTAACTCGGCTTCCGCAAACACGGTGCGTGCGGCTGCCACCGCCTGGTCCGCGTCGAGCATCGGCAGGTCGCTGGGCCGTGATTTTGGAGTCGGGCGCTCTTCCATGGGGAGCAAGGCGCTCACCAGGGTCGATACCTGCTGACTGAACACCAGACTCACACCGGAGAAGGCGATCACCAGCAACACCGGCAGCAGGTAGATCCCCACCACGTTATGCAGATCAAAATGAAAGCGGAACCGGCCCGCATGGCGCTGCAGGGTCAGTGCCCGTTTCCACTTGCCGGGCTTCGGCCACCACAGGTAGAGGCCGGTCAGACAGAAACCGAGCAGGCACAGGCCCAGCACGCCCACCACGATCTTGCCGGTGGCCCCGGCCAGCAGGGTGTAATGCAGCCGATAGATCCAGGTCACCGGGTAGTTGCCCCAGATACGGTCGGCCAGAATCTCGCCACTATAAGGGGAGACGCTAATCTGCCGTGGTCCCGGTGAGCCTTCCGGAGAAGGGAAGCGCAGTGTGTGTGGGCTGCCCGGTTGACGAGCCAGGTCGATCCGTTGCGGACTGGCATCGGGGATGGCGGCATCCGCGCGGGCAATGATGTCTGCCAACGGCAGTGGTGTGCCGACGTCACTGACCAGTCCCGGTGTCAGCTGTTCGTCCAGTACATCGTGAAACACCAGCAGGCTGCCGGTCAGGCCGCTGACAACCAACAGTAGCCCGGCGATCAGGCCGGTATATTTGTGCAGCGAAAAAAGCAGTTGGCGCATGGACAGGAATGCTCAAGAAAGAAAACCGGGCAGCGCTGTGGCGGCCCGGTGCAGGACGATGAAATCTGCGTCAGAAATCCAGATTGTAGCCCAGGGTAATAGTGCGGCCTCTACCCTTGAAGTTCTGATCGTCGCGGTCGGTGGCGGTCTGCGAGAAGTAGGTGAAGTAGTCCTCGTTAAGCAGGTTGTCGATGCCTGCGGTGATCTGGCCCTTGGGCAACTGGTAGCCCAGAGACAGGTCCACCAGCTGGTAGGCGGAAAAATCCTTGTGGTCTTCAAAGTCCTTGTTGAAGTAGTGGCGGGCCTGCAGCTGGGAGTTGAGCTTGCCGGTCCAGTTGGCCTGCCAGCGCAGGGCGACACTGTCCGGTGAGATGTTGCGACCGTCCAGGCGGGTATCCACGCTGCCGTCTTCGTCGCTGTCGAACTTGCCGCTGATATGGGCATAGCTGGCGTTCAGGTGGTGCTGTGTGTTGATCTGCCAGCCGGCTTCGGCTTCGATGCCCTGGATCTCGGTGCGCTCGCGTTTCACATCAAAGGTGCCACCGTTGTTTTCCAGTCGCTGACCCAGATCGGAATCGGAGCTGAAGTGGCTGAGCTGGAAGTGAGTGCTGTCACCGTTCAGGCGGACACCGATTTCGGTGTTGTCGGTGACAATGGGCTGCAGGTTGAGAAAGTCATCGACCCGCTGGTTGTCCTGGTTGATGCCACGCAGTACCCGGCCCACATCCGGCATGCCGAAGCCTTCGGCGTAGTTGGCAAACAGCTGGGCGTGTTCGGTGGCCTGAAAGACCACACCGAAGTTGGTCAGAGTTTCATCAAAACTGGGGCTGCCGCCTTCCACCTGTTTGCTGCCATAGGAGGCCAGGGTGGTGAAGTCGTCCACGTTCAGTTTGGCGTATTCGTAGCGGATTCCGGCCTGCAGGGTCAGTTGCTGCAGGGGCTGTACTTCCGCCTGGAGGAAGGGGGCGATATTGCGGAAACGGGTTTCCGGCACCCACTCGCGACCGGTCTGGGCCAGTACCTGGCTGGTCTCGTCCTGGAGAACGTCCAGGCCGGTGGTGAGCTTGAGTTTGTTGTCCAGCAGGCCGGCCCGGTTCAGGGTCAGTTTGCCGCCCACCTTGTCGGATTCGTTCTGGGACTGGTCGAAGATTTTGTCTTCATCATTTAGCCCCTGAGTAAACTGGAAAGTATCAAAGGTGCCGCCGCCGTAACGGGCGCGGAAGCGCTGGGTGTAGAGCTGCGCGGTGAACTGATTGCCCGCCAAGTTGCTATGGTGATACTTCAGGCCGGTGGTCAGCACTTCGTTCTGCGGCGCGTCGCCTTCCGGGTTACCGCGGCGGGATTTGGTGGAAATACCCTTTTTCCAGTCCCCTTCAACGGCAACGTAGTCGTAATTGCCTTCCAGCTGGAAACGGTTAACGCTCAGTTCGATGTTCTGCTCGTCGCTGATCCAGTAGCCCAGTTTCAGGAAAATATCGTGGCTACGCGAATCCATGATGTCGCCCTGGGTGCCGTCCACGCCGATGGTGCGGTCATCCGCATCATAGAACATGCCCCGGTCGATATAGCTCAGCCCCAGCAGGTAATCCCAGTCGCCTTTGATGCCGTCCACCCGGTAGTCCACCTTGTAGCTGTGGCTGTCGGGCAGGGTGTCATCGGTGGGGGCGGTGAACTGGACGCCCACATGCTGGTTCAGGGTGCCGTCTTCCGGGCGACGGGTAACGAAGTTGATGATGCCACCGGTGGCGCCCAGGCCATGCTCGGCGCTGGCCCCGTGAATCACCTCGATGCGCTCCACCATGGACAGGTCAATGGTGTAGCCGTCCCGGGAACCGTCGCGTAACGGGTTGGACTGGGGAATCCCGTCAATCAGGAACAGCGGGTTGCGACCCCGGAAGGTTTCACCGGCATTGCTCAGCTTCTGGCGGCTGGGGGTATAGCCCGGAATCAGGTTGCTCAGCACCTGGGACTGGTCCGAGCTCGTGCGCAGTTGCTGCTCGATCTGGTCCCGGTTGATCACGGTGATCTTTTGCGGTGTCTTGCCTTCGGTGCTGTTGGCACGGGTGGCGGATACGGTGATTTCACCCAGTTGGTGGGCATCCTCGGCCATGGCCAGGGGCGCGCAGGTCAGGGTCAGCAGGGAAACAGGCAAGCCAAAACGGCACAAACGGGGCACGGCGCTCTCCTCGATAATCTGTATCGAATGTAAATGCGCCGTGCACGTTAGTGTTGATGAGAATGATTGTCAATTGAAAATTGATTCAGCGCCGCCAATCATGAAAGCGCTCTACCCAGCGCAGCACGCCTTCGGGCTTGTGGGCCTTCTTCCATTCGCCGGCGGCAAACTTGTTGGCTTCCGCCATGGTCGGGTAGATGTGGATGGTGCCAAGGATCTTGTTCAGGCCCAGACCATGTTTCATTGCCAGCACATACTCGGCGATCAGCTCGCCGGCATGCTGGCCGACAATGGTGACACCGAGAATTCGGTCGCTGCCACTGGCGGTGATCACTTTCACGTAGCCTTCGTCGGCACTGTCGGCAATGGCCCGGTCCAGATCGTCAATGCCGTACCGGGTAACCTCGTAGTCGATGCCTTGCGCATCCGCTTCCTGCTCGTTGAGTCCCACCCGGGCCACCTCCGGGGAGGTAAAGGTGCACCAGGGGATGACACGGTAATCCACCTTGAAGGATTTCAGGAAGCCAAACAGCGCGTTGACTGAGGCATACCAGGCCTGGTGGGCGGCGGTGTGGGTAAACTGATAAGGGCCAGCCACATCGCCGCAGGCATAGATATTCGGATAGCGGCTTTGCAGCAGCTCGTTGGTCTGAATGGTGCCGTCCGGATCGGTGGGTAGTGCAAGAGTCTCCAGACCGAGATTGTCAGTATTGGCCTGCCGGCCTACGGCCACCAGCACGGCATCGAAGGGCAGTGCTTTTTCTTCGCCTTCGTGCTCCACATGCAGGTATTTCTCTCCGGCCTCGTTACTGAAACGAATGGCATTGTGCCCGGTGAGCACCTGTACGCCACTGTCCTCCAGAGATTGCTTCACCAGCTGACAGGCCTCTGGATCTTCCCGCACCATCAGACGCGGCTGTCTTTGCACCTGGGTGACCTGACTGCCCAGCCGGGCAAAGGTCTGCGCCAGCTCGCAGCCGATGGGGCCGCCTCCCAGTACCAGCAGTCGTTCGGGTTGTTTATCCAGCTTCCAGAGATTGTCGGAGGTGAGAATGTCCATGTCCTCAATGCCGGGAATGGGTGGCACAAAGGGGCGGGCACCGGAGGCAATAATGATGCTGCGTGCGGTGAGGGTTTCCACCTGGTCACCGTTACGGATTTCCACTTCCCAGGGTGACAGGAAGCGGGCTTCCCCCTGGCGGCAGTCCACGCCCAGGTCGGTGTAGCGTTCTACAGAATCATGGGGTTCGATTTTTGCGATGGCCCTGTGTACCCGCGCCATCAGTTTGCTGAACTGGAACTGGCTGTTGATGCTATCGAAACCATATTTTTCCGCTTGTTTGTCATGGAAGGCCACGCTGGCGCTCTTGATCAACGCCTTGGACGGCACGCAGCCGGTGTTGAGGCAATCACCGCCCATCTTGTGCTTTTCGATCAGAGTGACTTTGGCTTTCACCATGGCGGCAATATAGGCGCTCACCAAGCCTGCGGAACCGGCGCCGATGACGATCAGGTTGCGGTCAAAGTGTTTGGGTTTCTTCCAGCCCTGATAGACCTTGCGGGCCTGCAGGCGAGCCATGATGCCTTTGGCAATCCACGGGAAGATGCCCAGCAATACAAAGGCGCCGATCAGTTCCGGTGACAGCAATCCGCTGGCGCTCTCTATTTGCCCCAGTTGCGTGCCCGCCAGTACATAGACGGCGGTGCCCGCCAGCATGCCCACCTGGCTGACAAAGTAAAAAGTGCGGACCTTGATGGGAGTCAGGCCCATCACCAGGTTGATGACAAAAAACGGAAAGGCAGGTACCAGACGCAGGGTAAAGAGATAGAAGGCCCCGTCTTTTCTGACACCTTCGTTGAGTTTTTTCAGACGATCGCCGAAGCGTTGCTGCACCGTATCGTGAAACAGAAACCGGGAAGCGAGAAAGGCCAGGGTGGCCCCCATGGATGACGCAAAAGACACCAACAGCAAAGCGACCCAAAACCCAAACAGGGCGCCGGCGGCCAGTGTCATGATGGCGGCACCGGGCAGGCTCAGGGCGGTAACCACCACATACATGATGAAGAAACCGCCAAGAATCAGTGCCGGGTTTTCCTGGTAAAGAGCATCAAAAGAGGCTTGTTGATTCTTGATGTAATCCAGGCTCAGGTATTGGCCAAGATCGAAAAAAAAGTAGCTGGCGATCAGGATGGCAAAGACCGCCAGCAGGATGAGTTTGCGAACATTCATGGGTGAGTCCTTGCCGGGTTAACCCTGGAAAATCCAGGGTTGGTCGATCAGGGTTCAGAGAGAGTGCCGCTCTCCCTTGACGGGAACATGAGTCGTGCCCGCCAGAGTGAGGCGACTGAATGCCATTGACACCAGAACGATGATGGCTCGTTGCATTGTTCTCTCCTGTTGGCCCGGTACAGCAATAGGATGCGTGGAAAGAACGGGTGTTACACCGCGGGCGATGACAGCAAGCGTGACGTTACCCTGTCAGCAACAGGGAGCTCCATCGTTGCCGGCATCGTTATCTTCAAAGGGAACGTTCAATCCGCACCCTTCAAAGATGCCGTAATGGGTGTCGAAGTTCCCGACGAAGGTGAAATGCTCGGCGAAGCGGCTTTTCTCCAGCATCAGCCAGGTATTGCCGCAGACCGGAAATACCTTGCCGGTTTCCATTACATGGTGATCGTCCAGCATGAACGCATGGGGATGCTGCTCCACGGTGCCCTGATAGATCACCGCCTGGCCGTAGTCTTCGCAGGCCGGTTCCAGCCCTTCAATATTGAACAAACGGTAGGTGGCAGAATAAAAACGTTGTTGACCGAGGCGGGACTCGATGTCCGGGTTTTCGATGGTGAGCCGACGGGATTCCACCAGCCGGGGATCAGCAAAGCCGTTCTGCTTGGCCAGGTTGATAAAGTCATTCCAGTACAGAGCGCCGGCCAGACATTCGCCATACAACACCGGGTCGTTGAGGAGCGGTTGTGGCACGCGACGATCTGCATACACATCCGAGAAAAAGAACTCGCCCCCGGGTTTGAGCAGGCGTTTCACGTCACGGATGACCTTGGGCTTGTCAGTGCTGAGATTGATCACGCAGTTGGAAATAACAATGTCGAAGTAGCCGTCTTGCAGATCCAGTTGATCCAGCTCTTCGATATATCCCTTCAAAAAGCGCACATTGCTTTTCGCATAGCCGAAAACGTCCCGGTGGTAGTCCTGATGACGTTTGGCTACCTCCAGCTGTTCATCGGTCATGTCCACGCCCACCACTTCACCATGCTCGCCGACCAGGGCGGAAAGGAGATAGACGTCGCGCCCGGAGCCGGAGCCCAGGTCGAGAATACGCATCCCCTTCAATAGCTGGGGAGCTACCAGACCGCAGCCGTAGTAGCGCATGACAACTTCATCATGGAGCTGCGCAAGAAGGGGTTTCAGATAGGCCGGTGGCTCCTGGTCACAGCAAGCATTGGTCTGCAGATCGTCACTGGAGTGCAGCTGTTGGCCGTAGTAGTTCTGTACCTCTTCACGCATTGTTGATCCTCTGGTGGGTGCATCGGTGTAACGTATGATCAGTGGGAATGATGGGGCCCGATGACATATTGATGCCGTCTCTCTGATCAGGTTACACCGACGAGCGTCCTTGACTGTAATTTTTGCGTCAAGATGGCATCCAAAGCGACAGGAAAAGGTGAATAAGGACGACGCATGCTCGGGAAGACGTTGAAAGGCTTTTTATTGGTGTGGCTGTTGAGCGGCTGCCAGCCGGCAGAGGACAAGCTGGTCATTACCGGTTCTAGTACCATCTCGCCGTTAATGGCGGAGCTGGCCGAGCAGTTTGAAGCACAAAGCGGCATTCAGGTGGATGTGCAAAGCGGTGGTTCCGGTCGCGGCATCAGCGATGCCCGCCAGGGGCTGGCGGATTTCGGTATGGTCAGCCGGGCGCTGAAGACAGATGAGCAGGATCTCACCGCTCACCTGATCGGTCGCGACGGCATCGCCATGATCGTTAACGCGGCGAACCCGGTGACCGCTCTCAGTAATGCGGAAATTGTCGCCATTTACACCGGGGAACAGCAAAACTGGTCATCATTGGGTGGTAATGACGCTGCCATCACCGTGGTGCACAAGGCGGATGGTCGCTCTACCCAGGAGCTCTTTCTGGCCCATTTCGGCCTGAACAATGACCAGGTGCAACCGGATATGGTCATTGGTGAAAACCAGCAGGGCATCAAGGCGGTGGCCAATGATGTGAATGCCATTGGTTACGTGTCCATTGGCACCGCCATCTACGAAGCGGATGCCGGCGCCCCCCTGCGCTTGCTGCCCCTGTCCGGTGTGCCTGCCACACTGGAAAGCGTTGATCAGGGGCGCTATCCCCTGAGTCGGGAGCTGAATCTGGTCAGCCAGGGCGAGCTGTCCGAGACGGCCAGCCAGCTGCTGGACTTCATGACTGACCCGGACCGTGCTGCGACCTACCATGATTACTACTTCCTCCCGGTTTCACGCTGATTCGCTGCTGAGCTGGCTGCTGCGCCTCACTGGCGCGGCGGCGGTGCTGGTGCTGGGCGGCATCGTGGCCGTGCTGTTGATACAGTCCGCGCCCTTTCTGGTCGAGCATGGCAGTGCCCTGTGGCGCAACGACTGGCAGCCTGGCCAGGCCCGTTATGGCATGGCGGCCATGATTGCCGGCTCCGTGCTGGTGAGCGTGCTGGCGCTGGTGATTGCCGGCCCGCTGGCGGTGCTGCTGGCGGCCTGGCTACGCTATTTCGCGCCGCTGATTCGTCGGCCGGTATTGGCGTTGGTGGAGCTGATGGCGGGGATTCCGTCGGTGGTGTATGGGCTGTGGGGGATGCTGGTGCTGGTCCCCTGGATCAATCAGTGGGCGCCGCCGGGGGCGTCCTGGCTGGCCGCCTCGCTGGTGCTGGCACTGATGATTCTGCCGCTGGCGTTGCTGGTCACCGACACGGCGCTGGGCCAGTTGCCCGCCCGTTATCTGCAGGCGGGGCAGGCCCTGTCCCTGTCCCGGGTGGGTATGCTGCGCCGGGTGCTGTTGCCCCAGGCCGGGCCGGCCATTGTCAGTGGTCTGGTACTGCAATTTGGCCGCGCTCTGGGGGAGACCATGGCGGTGTTGATGGTGGCCGGGAATGTGGTGCAGTGGCCCACGTCCCTGTTCGACCCGGTGCGCACCCTGACCGCCAATATCGCTCTGGAAATGGCCTATGCGACCGGGGACCACCGGGTGGCCCTGTTTGTCAGCGGGTTGTTGCTGCTGCTGGTGACGGCGGTGCTGTTGATGTTGAGCTGGCGTCTGCGGGGAGAGCGGCATGAGATGGCCTGACCGCCTTGCCGGCATGATCGGCGGGCTGCTGTTGCTGGCGGTGCTGGTGCCCATGGGCCTGATGTTGTGGTCCTTGCTGGAGCAGGGTGCCGGCGTGCTTTCCATGGACTTCCTGCTGGAAGACCCGCGCCAGGCGGGCCGCGCTGGCGGCATTGCTGCGCTGCTGGTCAGCACCGGCTGGATCCTGGCAGTGTGTCTGCTGGTGGCGGTGCCGGTGGGGCTGGGCTGTGCGCTCTATCTGAGCGAGCAGGTACCGGCGGGCACCCGCCGTGCCCAGTGGCTGGGCGGGGTGCTGGATATGCTGGCGGCGGTTCCCTCCATCGTTTACGGGCTGTTTGGTTACCAGTTTTTCGCCATCAGCCTGGGGCTGGGTTTCTCCATTCTCAGTGGCGCTCTGGCGCTGGCGCTGATGGTCTTGCCGCTGATGATACGCAGTGCCGAGCAGGCCCTGCGTGGGGTGCCGATGTCCTACCGGCAGGCCAGTGAAGCTCTGTCGATCAGCCGCTGGGGCTGGGTCAGGCGCATTCTGGTGCCCCAGGCGGCACCGGGCATTGCGGTGGGCATTATTCTCAGCATTGGTCGGGCATTGGCGGAAACCGCCGTGCTGCTTTTCACTGCCGGTTATGTACTTCGTCAGCCGGATTCGTTGCTGGATTCCGGCCGGGCATTGAGCGTGCACATCTATGATCTGGCCATGAACGTACCCGGCGGCATGCCCCGGGCGGCGGCCACCGGCCTGGTGCTGGTGGCCATACTGGTGATACTGAATCTGCTGGTGCGGCGCTGGCTGCGCCCGGCACAAGGAGCCTGGCAATGACGTCCCCGACCCTGGAACTGCAACAGGTCTCCGTCTATTACGGCAATCAGGCTGCCATAGAGCAGGCCAGCCTGACGGTGCAGGCTGGCGAGCTGATGGCGCTGGTGGGCCCCAGTGGCTGTGGCAAGAGCAGTCTGCTGGCCAGCATCAATCGCATGACGGACAGCCTCCCCGGGTGCCGGGTCAGTGGCACCATTATGCTTGGCGGAGAGGCGCTGTCTGCCAGCCAGGATGCCACGGCCCTGCGCCGCCGGATTGGCATGGTGTTCCAGCAGCCCAATCCTTTTCCGCTCTCCATTATCGACAACCTGCGTTTTCCCCTGGCGGAGCACGGTGTGCCGCGCCGTGAGCGCGACCCCCGTGCCGAACAGGCGCTGCGGGCGGTGGGGCTGTGGGAGGAAGTCAAAGACCGGCTGTCGCAGTCGGCGTTGGGATTGTCCGGCGGGCAACAGCAGCGGCTGTGCATTGCCCGGGCGCTGGTGCTGGAACCGCAGGTGCTGCTGCTGGACGAGCCCTGCTCGGCGCTGGACCCGGTGTCCTCGAAAGTGGTGGAAGAACTGATTGTGTCGCTCAAGGGGCGTTATACCCTGTTGATGGTGACTCACAACCTGGCCCAGGCCCGACGTATTGCTGACAGCGTGACGGTCTGCTGGGTGCAGGAAGGCTGTGGCTGTGTGGTGGAATCCAGTGGCTGCCGTCAGGTGTTCGAACACCCCAGCCACCCCATCACCGCGGCCTATTGTGCCGGGGAGGCCGGCTAGCATGATGGATCGGATGACGGATATCTGGCGCTCCTGGCGGAGCTTGCCACTGTGGGTGCAGATCTGGGTGGCCGGCATACTGGTACCAGTGAATGTGCTGCCCTTTTTCCTGCTGGAGAGCGTTGTGGGACAGGCCGGGGCGCTGGCCGCCTTACTGGTACTGGTGACTAACGGGCCCCTGATGTGGGTGTATCGGGGCATGAACAAGGTCCTGTCGATCCCGCACCTGATTGCCTGGGGACCGCTGGAAATCTATCTGTTGATGCTGTTGGCGAATAGTGACTTCCGCGCTGAAGCCTCCTCCATGGAGTTGGGCCTGGCTGCACTGTTGCTGGTTATCAATGGTATCAGCCTGGTGTTCGATGTGATGGACAGTGCCAAATGGATGGCGGGGGATCGGACGACGCCTGGCATCGCGGGTGACAATTAATCGCTCTTGCGAATATTTCACCGGGAGTAAGTCTTCTTCGCATCAGTAAGGGGCAGGCTAGCCGGACTAGTGGTCTCTTGATGCGTCCAGCTTTTTGAGAATGGCTTCTGTGCGGGCATCGTCTAACGGTGTCTCCTCGCGGGGCAGAAAGCCCAGCAATGCACGTAGCTGCCTGACATAGCGTCGGCAATGGCGGCACATAATCAGATGCAGGCGCAACGCAAAGCGCTCGCGGCGGCTGATCGGCGTGCCATCAACCAGGGCGTCCGCCTTTTCAACGAGGTGTTGGCATTTCAGCATTCGCCTGTCTCCTGGAAGTGATCCACCATTTCGAATAATCGGGCCCTGGCCCGATGAAGCAATACCCGAACATTCGATGCACTGATTTCCAGCATGTTACAGACATCGTCTGCGGGCAGGCCTTGCAGATCGCGCAGCTCCAGCACCAGACGTTGGCTGTCCGGCATGAAGTGCAGGTGTTTTTCCATGCAGCGGCGCAGTTCTTCGCGGGTCAGCAGGTTTTCAGGACTGGACAGTTCCCAGTGCTGTGGAGGGTGCTGCCAGTGGCCATCACCGTGAAAGCGATGCGCCAGAGCGTCAGGATCGTTGGTGGGATCAAACTGAATTTCCCGCCCCCGCTTCCTGAGCATCATTTTTGCCTGATTGATCACGATCCGCGTCAACCAGGTGCGCAGCAGGCTGCGCCCCTCGAATTTTGCGATCGCCCTATGCGCGGCAATCCAGGCATCCTGCACGGCTTCTTCGGCATCAGCCGGGCTGAGCAAGGTGCGTGCAGTGGCCAGCAACATGTTGTGATGGCCTTTGACGAGTTGGCCAAAGGCAACCGGGTCTCCCTGACGAAGTTTTTCGATAAAGCGGGGATCTTCCAGCTGGGTATCGGCCATTGGCAGTTCCGGTTGGCTAGCGGGGGAGGAGGTTGCTGGGGTCGTCTTCGCCGTCGTCTCCCTGGTGCAGCATGACCAGACGGCGCAGGTGCTGCATGTCGTCTACGGAGGGACGGTTGAACATGAGGCCGATTTCCAGACCCTGTTGGCGTTTCACGGTGCCGGGTAGGGTCAGGTGGATATCCGAATCCTCCAGGGTGATGGTCAGGGTGACCGGGGAGGCGTCCGGCAGGGCCAGCGGCTGATTGCTGTGAACCTGGGCACCCATGACGGACAGGTCCACCAGTTCCACCGCAAAGGTGTCCTGCTGGAAGATCAGTGTGGCTTCACCATCAAAGGCAACGCGATTGGCCCGGCGCCGTTCATTCATGTTGTTTGTCCTTGTCGATCCCCGCACCCCGGCGACGCTCCTGTTGCCGGGGTGACCCTCTCTCGTCTTACACCTCGATACGCTTGTATTTCATGCGCTTGGGCTGCAGGGCGTCGTCACCCAGTTGCTTGCGCTTGAACTCCTCGTATTCGGTATAGGAGCCTTCAAACCATTCTACCCGTGCATCCCCCTCAAAGGAGAGAATATGGGTCGCCACCCGATCCAGGAACCAGCGATCGTGCGAAATCACGATGGCACAGCCGGGGAAGGCCAGCAGGGCTTCTTCCAGGGCCCGCAGGGTTTCCACGTCCAGATCGTTGGTGGGCTCATCGAGCAGCAGCACATTGGCGCCCTGCTTGAGAAGTTTGGCAAGGTGCAGGCGATTTCGTTCCCCGCCAGACAGGTCGCCGACGCGTTTCTGTTGATCGCCACCCTTGAAGTTGAAGCGGCCCAGGTAGGCGCGGCTGGGGACCTCGTAATTACCGATCTTGAGGATATCGTTGCCGTCTGAGACTTCTTCCCAGACAGTCTTCTTGCTGTCCAGGTCCTCGCGGCTCTGGTCCACGTAGGCCATTTGTACGGTGTCGCCAGTAACGATTTCACCGCTATCCGGGGTTTCCTGGCCGGCCAGCATGCGGAACAGGGTGGTTTTACCGGCACCGTTGGGGCCGATAATGCCGACGATGGCGCCACGGGGAATCTGGAAGCTCAGATCTTCGTAGAGCAGTTTGTGGTCGAACTGCTTGCCGACACCGTGTAGCTCGAAAACCTGCTCACCGAGACGATCACCCGGTGGGATATAGAGTTCCTGGGTTTCGTTGCGTTTCTGGAATTCCTGGCTGGCCAGTTCCTCGAACGCGCTCACCCGGGCCTTGTTCTTGCTGCGCCGACCTTTGGGGTTCTGGCGTACCCATTCCAGTTCCTTCTCCACGGTCTTGCGGTGGGCCGATTCGGATTTGGCTTCCTGCTCCAGGCGCTTCTCTTTCTGTTCCAGCCAGGAGGAGTAGTTCCCTTTCCAGGGGATGCCTTCGCCGCGGTCCAGTTCCAGAATCCATTCGCAGGAATTGTCCAGGAAGTAGCGGTCGTGGGTCACCGCCACCACAGTGCCGGGAAACTCGTGAAGGAAGCGCTCCAGCCAGGCCACGGACTCCGCGTCCAGGTGGTTGGTGGGCTCATCCAGCAGCAGCATGTCCGGGGCGCTCATGATCAGGCGGCACAGGGCCACCCGGCGGCGTTCACCCCCGGACAGATGCTCGACGCTGGCATCCCAGGGTGGCAGACGCAGGGCGTCGGCGGCGATTTCCAGCTTGCGCTCCAGGTTATGGGCATCGCTGGTTTCGATGATGGCTTCCAGCTTGGCCTGCTCGGCGGCCAGCTTGTCGAAATCCGCATCTTCTTCCGCGTAGGCTGCATAGACTTCGTCCAGGCGCTGCTGGGCACTGAGGATCTCGGACAGGGCTTCTTCCACGATTTCGCGGACATTCTTGCTTGGGTCCAGTTCCGGCTCCTGGGGCAGGTAGCCGATATTGGTGCCCGGCTGCGGCCGTGCTTCACCCAGATAATCCTTGTCCACGCCGGCCATGATGCGCAGCAGGGTGGATTTACCTGAGCCGTTCAGGCCCAACACGCCGATTTTGGCGCCGGGGAAGAACGACAGGGAGATGTCTTTGAGGATGTGCTTTTTCGGCGGGACAACCTTGCCCACCTTGTCCATGGTGAAGATGTACTGGCTCATAAACTCCGACCGCAGTGTCATTGAGTGTACGGGGCCCTGCGGGTCCCGTCGGAATGGCGCCTAAGCTAACGGAAAGCGGCGCCGAGTGAAAGGCTGCGGGCCCCGGAACATCAGGAGGTGGGTAGCTTCTGGCCCCCTACTGAGGGGAGTTGCCAATGCCGCTGCCGAGAAGGATCCGGATGATGTCCTGCTGCTTGTTGACGCCGAGTTTGTGGAAGATACCTTTTAGCTGGGTCCGGACGGTGGCCAGACTGACGCCTTTCTGATTGCTGATTTCCTTGAGATCCAGACCGTTGGTGAGCGCAATGGCAATGCCTGCTTCTTTGCGGGTCAGGCCAAAGGCCAGGGTTAGTTGTTCCTCGGAGGCATTAAAGGAAGCGCCGGGGTCAGACAGGTAAAGCACCACCAGCCCGGGTTCTGCCGGGCCAAACTGCGAATGCGGAGTCTCGTGACAGGGAACACCAATCAGGGTAAGGGGGTGGTTGCGTTCCGGATGGCGCAAACCAACAGCCTGATCTTGCGGCCAGGGGGAGGGCTCGGGTGTCTCGCGCAGGCGAAGCAGCATTTCCTGGAGCTTCAGCTCGTCTTCCGGGTAATAGGCCTTGAAACCTTGTTGTGTTTGCACCAGAGCAGGATGGGTTTCCAGCAGCAGGGTAGCCAGGTCATTGCAGTAGCGGATGCGGTTGTCCTGGTCGATGATGACCGTGCCCAGCATGACTTTGGACAGGGCGTACTGGAGTGTTTGTGCCCGGCTTTCCTGAAGGTGCAGCTGTCGCTGGATCAGCAAGGCCCGCTGAAAATGGGGAGCCAGCTGATCCAGCAGCTGCAGTTCCCGCTCTGTGAAGGGTTCTGCCTTGAAGGAGCGGTGAACGCCTATACCTACATGCCAGTGATCATCGTTGAAGAAGCTGATGGCGGCCACGTAGCCCAGATCGTTGGGTTTGGCGATCAGCCGGTAGTAGAGCGGGTGGGCCAGGCGGGCCTCATCATGTCGGGAGACCAGGCCGGCTTTGCCAATGGGGCGAAGACTCTGGATCTTATAGATAGGATCATATTTGGCCATGCCCAGCCGATAGGATAGCTCGGCAGCTTTGGGTAACCCGTAACTGGCCATCATGTAACGGGTATTCTGGTGGTAGTCCTCCACGTGGATGCCGCCGGACTTGGCATTCAAGCGCCGGCACAGCTCGGTAATGACCTCCTTCCAGTGCTCGGGGTGGTGGCAGGCTTCATAAATATCACCGATAAACTCAAGAATCTCTTCTGCGGTACCCTCTGCCGCATTCCCTCTGGCTCGTTCCATGGCGCTCCCCGCAGCACTATTTTCAGCATTATCAGTGGTGCAATGGGCACCCGACACTCACCTGATGCTGCTTTCCCTTAGAATTATTATGGGTATTTCACTTGGCCATCAGTGTAGGCAGGCTGCCCCGCTGTTGGCAATAAATGTGATACAGGTCTCAACAATGGAGTGATGAACGGGCCGGAATAATGAAGGCCTGTCATGGAGAAATGAAAGGCCTTCATGTGCCAAGACGCTGGCTTTTGGGTAGAATACGCGCCCCAACCCATCTCTTTGCATGCTGACAGGTAGCCCATGTTCCCGAAATCCATGTCCATCGCCGAGTTCGACCCGGAAATCCAGGCGGCCATCGAGGCCGAGGAAGTTCGCCAGGAAGAGCATATCGAGCTGATTGCCTCTGAAAACTACGCGTCTCCACGGGTCATGGAAGCCCAGGGGTCCGTGCTGACCAACAAATACGCGGAAGGCTACCCGGGCAAGCGCTATTACGGCGGTTGCGAGAATGTGGACGTAGTCGAGCAGTTGGCCATCGACCGGGCCTGCGAACTGTTTGGTGCCGATTGGGCCAACGTGCAGCCGCATTCCGGTTCCCAGGCCAACGGCGCGGTCTACATGGCCATGCTGCAGCCGGGCGACACCGTACTGGGCATGAGCCTGGACGCCGGTGGCCACCTGACCCACGGTGCCAAGCCGAACTTCTCCGGCAAGACCTACAACGCGGTGCAGTATGGCCTGGATAACGACACTGGTCTGATCGACTACGACCAGGTGGAAGCTCTGGCCCGTGAGCACAAGCCGAAGATGATCGTGGCCGGCTTCTCCGCCTACTCTCAGGTCGTGGACTGGCAGCGTTTCCGGGATATCGCCGACGAAGTGGGCGCCATCCTGCTGGTGGACATGGCCCACGTGGCCGGTCTGGTTGCTGCCGGCGTGTACCCGAGCCCGGTGGGCATCGCTGACATCACCACCACCACCACCCACAAGACCCTGGGTGGTCCCCGTGGCGGCCTGATCATGGGCAAGGCCAACGAAGAAATTCAGAAGAAGATCAACTCTGCAGTGTTCCCTGGTGGTCAGGGTGGTCCGCTGGAGCACGTGATTGCCGCCAAGGCGATCTGCTTCAAGGAAGCCATGCAGGCTGATTTCAAGGGCTACCAGCAGCAGGTAGTGAAGAACGCCCAGGCCATGGCCAGTGTGTTCATCGAGCGTGGCTTTGATGTGGTTTCCAACGGAACCGAGAACCACCTGTTCCTGCTCAGCCTGATCAAGCAGGACATCACCGGCAAAGATGCTGACGCAGCCCTGGGCCGCGCCAACATCACCGTGAACAAGAACGCTGTCCCTAACGATCCGCGTTCCCCGTTCGTCACCTCCGGCCTGCGCATCGGCTCCCCGTCCATCACCCGTCGCGGCTTCAATGAAGACGACGCCAAACAGCTGGCCGGCTGGATTTGCGACATTCTCGATAACATGGGCGATGAGTCCGTGATCGAGACCGTGAAGGGCAAGGTGAAGGAAATTTGTGCACGGTTGCCGGTGTATGAGCGGTAATTGATAATTGAGAATGGATAATTGATAACTGGAGGCCACGGATGGCTGAAGGTAGTGTGGCGCGGGAGAAATCCCGCGCTTTTGCTTTGCGGGTGGTGAAAGTGTGTCAGTACTTGCAAGAGCAAAAGCGGGAATATGTGCTAAGCAAGCAACTTTTGCGCAGCGGAACAGCTATAGGTGCATTAGTACGGGAAGCTGAGCAGGCCGAGAGCCGGGCAGACTTTATTCATAAGCTGTCCATCGCGCTCAAGGAGGCCAGTGAAACCGAGTACTGGCTTGATTTGCTCACTGAATCAGGTTATTTCGAGAGACATGCGGGAGGTTCAGTGCTCAAGGATGTTGATGAGTTATTGAAACTGCTTACCTCGATTATCAAAACCACCAAGAGTCGGAGATAGCGGGTTTTCGTTATCAATTATTAATTATCAATTTTCAATTGGGGTTTCCATGTATTGCCCGTTTTGTTCGGCCCAAGACACCAAAGTGATCGATTCGCGTCTGGTCGCGGATGGCGGGCAGGTGCGTCGTCGGCGTGAGTGTCTTAGCTGCAACGAACGCTTTACCACCTTTGAAACGGCGGAGCTGGTGATGCCGCGATTGGTGAAGTCCGACGGCACTCGTCAGCCATTCGATGAAGCCAAGTTGCGGGCCGGCATGTTGCGGGCGCTGGAGAAGCGGCCGGTGAGCATGGAGGATCTGGAGGCGGCGATCAGTCGTGTCTGTCACCGCTTGCGGGCCACCGGGGAGCGTGAGCTGCCGGCCCGGGAGCTGGGCGAGTTCGTGATGGAAGAGTTGCAGCAACTGGACGATGTGGCCTATGTGCGTTTTGCGTCCGTGTATCGCAGCTTTCAGGATATTTCCGAGTTTTCCGCAGAGGTGGATCGACTGCGCGGGAGAAGTGACAAGAAAGAGGATTAGGCTGGGAGCCTCTAAACGCCTGTTCTTGTTGTGGGAGGCGATGCTTGATCGCTTCCCACTGAAAATCCAGAAGCGTTGAGATTTTTTCAAAGGCGCCCTGAAACATAAAGCCACCGGTCACAGCCTTGTGACGGGTGGCTTTTTCGTTGTGCTGCAAGAAGGCTCCTTAGCTGTGCAGCCATTGGGCAAGCAGCAGATACAGTGGGATGCCTGCCAGCACATTGAACGGAAAGGTAATGCCCAGTGATGCAGCCATGGAGAGGGTGGCGTTCGCCTGAGGCAGGGCGACGCGCATGGCTGCGGGCACTGCAATGTAGGACGCGCTGGCTCCCAGAACCGCAAGCAGGGTGATGCCGCCTACTGACAGGCCCAGCCCGTGGCCCAGCAGGGCACCCAGTCCGCCTGCCAGTAGCGGCATGAAGATACCGAAGGCGGTCAGAAACGGGCCGTCCTGCTTGAGCGCGCCCAGTTGCTCCGTGGTAATCAGCCCCATCTTCAGCAGAAACAATGCCAAAGCGCCCTGGAACAGGTCCATGAAGAAGGGGGAAATCTTGCTCAGACTGTCGCCGGCGAAGGCACCGATCAGCAGGCCGCCAACCATCAACACGATCCCCGGGCTGAGCAGGGTTTCGTGGGCCAGTTGGCGGTTGGCCAGGCCGACGGATAGCCCCTTTGCCAGTACCAGGCCGACAATGATGGCGGGAATTTCCAGCAGCACTACAAACAGAGGAAAGTAGGGCTCGTAGGCCACGCCTGCGGCATCCAGCACCGCTACGGCGACTGCATAGGTGGCCACACTGACGCTGCCGTAATGGGCGGCGATGGCGGCCGCGTTGATCCGGTTCAGGCCGCCTACATAGCGCAGCAGCGGGAAGGCCAGTAGCGGCAGAACCACGCCGAAACCCACCACCAGTAACGATTCCCGGACAATCCGCAGGCTGGCATGTTCCGCCAGGGCGGCGCCGCCCTTCAATCCGATGGCCAGCAGCAGGAACAGGGTCAGGCTTTGATACAGGCCGCCGGGGAAGGGAAGGCGGACTTTCAATACGCCAGCGGCCAGTCCCAGCACGAAGAAAAGTACTACCGCATCAAGCTGCATAGCTGTCCCCGCCTCGCTGGGCGTCAGTGATGGCGGCCGGGTTGCGTCCTGCCAACCAGGCCAGCGGCAGTAAGGCGGTGCCGATTACTCCCAGCGGAATGCCGGCGTGCCCGTTGGCAGTGAGGGCCATTGCCAGGCCAAGGTTGATCAGGGCAACGAGGAGAATAAAGAGACGCTGTCGGGTGTGTTGTGGCATGAGACCTCCTGGAGTCAAAACGGAGGCTATTATCCGAGAGAGAAAGATTAGATAAAAATAGATACTATCTAGTTTTAATATAGATAAAGGTCTATTTATGAGTCGGTTGCATGCCCGCGTGGGCACTCTCAGGCAATTGGAAATTCTGCTGGCGGTGCATGAGGCGGGCACCGTGACCGGGGCCGCGGAAGTGCTGCACCTGACCCAGCCCACGGTATCCATGCAGCTGCGTAAACTGGTGGAGGCCATGGGCATGCCCCTGTACGAGCAGCAGGGCCGCAAATTGCGCTTCACCGATGCGGGGTTGGCGGCGGTGGCCAGTGCGCGCCGGGTGCTGGAGGAGTTCGAACACCTGGATATGACCCTGGCGGATCTGCGCGGGCTCAAGGCTGGCACCCTGCGTCTGGCGGTGGTCAGCACCGCCAAGTATTTCGTGCCCCATTTGCTGGGGCCCTTCTGTGCCCGGTATCCCGGCGTGGAAGTGTCTTTTCATGTGGGTAACCGTGAGCAGATCATTGAGCGGCTGGAGCAGGGGCTGGATGATTTCTGCGTCTTCAGTCATGTTCCCGGTGGTCGCCCGTTGATCTCCAGTGCCTTTCTGGATAACCCGCTGGTGGCCATTGCCGCTGAGCACCATCCGCTGACCCGTCGCTCCCATCTGACCCTGGATGACATTGCCAAGGAGCCTTTTCTGATGCGCGAGCCCGGCTCCGGCACTCGTCATGCCATCGAGCACTATCTGCAGCAGCAGGGCAAACAGCTGAACGTGAAGATGACGGTGGAAAGCAACGAGGCCATTCGCCATTCGGTGATGGCCGGGCTGGGTATCTCGATCCTGTCGGCCCATACCCTCAATCTGGGCGGTTGGGTGGGGCTGGCACCCTTGAAGGTGGTTGGTCTCCCCATCGTTACCCAGTGGTACCTGGTGCGGCCTTCCGGGAAAAGGCTCTCCATCGTGGCGCAGGCATTCCAGCAGTTCATGGCCAGTGAGGGCAGAGCGGTGCTGGCGGATTTTGTGGAGGATGCGGATCGCTTTGTTGCGGCACCGGACTCTCGCATCCAGTAGAATGCCCGCCATGTTTACGCGTTTGGATACTCAATACATGGCCCGCGCCCTGCAACTGGCGGAGCAGGGACTGTACACCACCGACCCCAACCCCCGGGTAGGGTGTGTGCTGGTGCGCGATGGTGAGATTGTTGGCGAGGGCTTTCATGCCCGTGCCGGTGAGCCCCATGCAGAACGTCATGCCCTGGCCGCAGCGGGCGAGCGGGCGCGTGGTGCCACCGCCTACGTGACGCTGGAGCCCTGTTCCCACACCGGTCGTACCGGGCCCTGCGCGGATGCGCTGGTGGCCGCCGGAGTGTCCAGGGTGATCGCCGCCATGGAAGACCCGAACCCCCTGGTGGCGGGCAATGGCATGCAAACGCTGGCGGCGGCGGGAATCGAAACCGCGTCCGGCTTGCTGGAAGCCGACGCGCGGGCCCTGAATCCCGGCTTTATCTCGCGCATGAGCCGCCAGCGGCCCTATATCCGCGTAAAGATAGCTGCCAGCGTGGATGGCCGCACAGCCATGGCCAGTGGCGAGTCCCAGTGGATTACCGGCCCGGCAGCCCGTGAAGATGTGCAGCGGTTGCGCGCCCGTAGCTCCGCAGTGATTACCGGCGTGGGGACGGTGTTGGCGGATCGTCCCTCTTATACCGTGCGTCCGGATCAGTGGAAGCGTGCGGATTATCATCGCCAGGCAGATAGCCAGTGGGTGCGCCAGCCCCTGCGGGTGATCCTCGACCGTACCCTGCAAACACCGCCGGATGTGCCGGTGGTCAGCGCCCCCGGACATTGTCTGCTGGTGGCCGGCGAGCAGCATCCGGGGCGCCAGAATGCCCTGGAATCCGCCGGTGCCGAGGTGATGCTTTTGCCCGCCTCCGGGTCCGGGATCGACCTGCAACAGTTACTGATCGAACTGAACCGGCGCGAATGCAACGAAGTACTGGTAGAATGTGGCGCCACGCTGGCCGGGGCCTTTGTTCGCGAGGGGTTGTTCGACGAGCTGATCGTCTATATGGCGCCGGCCCTGCTGGGCTCATCGGCGCGCCCGCTACTAGGTTTGCCGCAACTGGCCAGCATGAGCGAGAAGGTGTCGCTGAAGTGGCAGGACGTGCGGCGGATCGGTGATGACCTGCGGCTGACGCTGACGCCAGTCTGATGGAATTTCGCCGTAGGAGCGGCGCTTGAGCCGCGAAGCGCTTCGGTAAGGTTTCTGCAGTCGGTTTCGCGGCTCAAGCGCCGCTCCTACAGCCTGAAATGACGAGGTTTTTCCATGTTTACCGGCATTATTGAAGCCATGGGCAAGGTTGCGGCCATGACCCCGAAGGGGGGCGACGTGACCCTGCTGATCAAGAGCGACGCGCTGGATTTTTCCGATGTGCAGCTGGGTGATTCCATTGCCGTTAACGGCGTCTGCCTGACCGCCACGGCCTTGCCCGGTGGCGCCTTCGAGGCGGATGTGTCCGGGGAAACCCTGTCGCTGACGTCCCTCAAGCAGATTGCCGTAGGCAGCAAGGTAAACCTGGAAAAGGCCCTGACACCGACCACCCGGCTGGGCGGTCACCTGGTCAGTGGTCACGTGGATGGTCTGGGCAAGGTCGTGCAGATGAAGCAGGATGCCCGCTCGGTACGCATCGATATCGAAGCCCCGGTGGAGCTGGCCCGCTACATTGCCCACAAGGGCTCGATCACAGTGGATGGCATCAGCTTGACGGTGAACAGTGTGGACGGTGCGGTATTTTCCCTGAACATCATCCCCCATACCCAGGACGTGACCACCATCGGCCAGTGGCAGGTGGGGACGCCAGTGAACCTGGAAGTTGATATAATCGCCCGCTATCTGGAGCGCCTGTTGCTGGGAAACAAGGCCGCCGAGCCCAATGCGGAAGGCATCTCCATGGCGTTTCTGGCCGAAAACGGGTTTTTGAAGGGCGGCTGAGCCGCCAGTAACGAGCCGCAAGCGACAGGCTTCAACGCGATAAAAGCGAGTTGCCATCAATTGCAGGCTTGGAGTGCGCGAACATCGCGTACCGGAAAGACAGGGTTCGCACTGGTTTTCCTTGTAGCTTGCGGCTTGTAGTTTGCAGCTCATCACCGGTGAAAAATGCAGAGGAAGTGCAGTTTGCTTCCACGCTAAATAGGTCGAGTACCACTATGCAGCTCAACAGTATTGAAGAACTGATCGAAGACATCCGCCAGGGCAAGATGGTCGTCCTGATGGATGATGAAGACCGGGAAAACGAGGGTGACCTGGTGATGGCCGCCGAGCATGTGACTGCCGAAGCCATCAACTTTATGGCCAAGTACGGCCGTGGCCTGATCTGTATGCCCATGTCCCGGGAGCGCTGCGAGCTGCTGGAGCTGCCGTTGATGGTGCAGAGTAATGGCAGCGGTTTCGGTACCAAGTTCACCGTGTCCATCGAGGCCCGTGAAGGGGTGACCACCGGTATTTCCGCCGCGGACCGCGCACGTACCGTGCAGGCCGCCGTGGCCCGCAATGCCCGCGCCTATGACATTGTTCAGCCTGGCCACATCTTCCCGCTGATGGCCGAGCCCGGTGGCGTGCTGCGTCGCGCCGGTCATACCGAGGCGTCCTGTGACCTGGCCATGCTGGCCGGCTGCGAGCCTGCGGGGGTGATCTGTGAGGTGATGAACGAAGACGGCTCCATGGCTCGCCGGGAAGATCTGGAAGTGTTCGCCAAGGAACATGACCTGAAAATCGGCACCATTGCGGACCTGATTCAGTACCGCGCCCTGAACGAGAAAACCATTGAGCAGGTATCCGATAATGCCCTGGATACCTGGTATGGCGACTTTCGTCTGGTGGCTTTCCGCGACACCGTGGACGGGCTCACCCATGTGGCACTGGTGAAAGGCGAGATCAGCGAAGACCGGGAAGTGACGGTTCGGGTGCACCAGGTGGACCCGTTGCGGGATCTGATGAGCGCCAAGATGAATGGTCGCACCGGCTGGAACATGCATCGGGTGCTGGAAGCCGTTTCCGAGGCCGATGCCGGTGTGGTGATTATTCTCGGCCAGGATTATGAATCCCAGGACACCGTGGAGCGCCTGGAGAGTTTCTTTGGCGGCACCGCCGCCAAGCCCAAGGGTGAATCCCGTGCCTACCGGAATATTGGCACCGGCTCCCAGATCCTCAAGGCCCTGGGCGTGCGCAAGATGCGCCTGCTCAGCTCGCCGATGAAGTTCAACGCGCTCAGTGGCTTCGATCTGGAAATCACCGAGTACGTGGAAGCGGATAGTTGAGACAAGTCGGACGTCTGAGGTCGGACGTCCGACGACAAGTTCAAGAGCGTCAGGCGTCAGACTTCCGACGTCCGGCCCCAAGTTAAATACTGCGTCGGTAGCCGTGAGCCACCGGCACTGACAGGAAGGCAAGCATGCAAAACATCAAGACCCTTGAAGGCACCCTGAACAACGTTGGCGGTCGATATGGCATCGTCGTGGCTCGCTTCAACAGTTTTGTGGTGGAAGCCCTGCTGGAGGGCGCAGTGGATGCGCTGGTCCGTCACGGTGTCAGCCCCGATGACATCGAGATCATCCGTGTCCCCGGAGCCTGGGAAATGCCGGTGGCAGTGAAGAAGATCATCGAAAAGCGTGACTACGACGCCGTGATCACCCTGGGTGCGGTGATTCGCGGTGGCACCGCCCACTTCGAATATGTGGCCGGCGAAGCCGCCAAAGGCATTGCTGCCGTGCAGAACGCCACCGGCGTGCCGGTAGTCTTCGGCGTACTGACCGTGGATACCATCGAGCAGGCCATCGAACGTTCCGGCACCAAGGCCGGCAACAAGGGTGCCGAAGCGGCCATGAGCGCGCTGGAAATGGTCTCCCTGTTTAAGGCACTGTAATTATTCGGGACGCGGCGCGGGGCGCAGGCGTCCCGCACCACTTCCTGACGTTGAGGCAGCATGAACAATCCTTCCACACCCAGTGCCCGCCGCAAGGCGCGCCGATTCACCATGCAGGCCCTGTATCAATGGCAGCTGGCCGGTGCCGCGGTGAGCGACATCGAAGCCCAGTTCCTGGCTAACCAGGATTTTGCCAAGGCAGATCGCGAGTACTTCCATGACCTGCTGCACGGGGTGCCGGCCCAGGTGAAAGAGCTCGACGAGCTGCTCACGCCCTATCTGGATCGCCGGGTAGAGGAGCTGTCCCAGATCGAGAAAGCGATCCTGCGACTCGGCGCCTACGAGCTGAAAGAGCGCCTGGATGTGCCCTACCGGGTGGTGATCAACGAAGGTATCGAACTGGCCAAGGTGTTCGGTGCCGACGATTCCTTCAAGTACGTCAACGGCGTACTCGACAAGCTGGCGCGCAAGCTGCGCTACCAGGAAGCGTCAGAACGTCCTTTCCGCGACTGAGCGGGTGCGTGCAGGGTCCCCTGCGCGCTATGCTTCTTCCATGACAGACACCCCAAAGCAGCAGAGCCTGGATGAGTTTTCCCTGATCCGGCGCTACTTTCATCGCCATGGTCACCACGGCCCGGATGCCGGCGTGGTGCTCGGCCCCGGTGATGATGCAGCCATCCTGGCTCCCCCTGCCGGTCAGCAACTGGTGATGACCCAGGACACCAGTCTGGGGGGGCGCCATTTCCCCGACGACATGGATGCCGCCGATGTGGGTTACCGCTGCCTGGCGGTGAATCTGTCCGACCTGGCGGCCATGGGTGCCGATCCCCTCTGGTTTCTGCTTTCGCTGACTCTGCCTGATGTGGATGAAACCTGGCTGTCCGGCTTTGCTGATGGCTTGTTTGCGCTGGCGGATCAGGCAGGGATCTCCCTGGTGGGCGGCGATGTGACCCGGGGCCCGTTGTCCGTTTCCATCCAGGCCACCGGGGCAGTGCCGCCGGGTCAGGCCCTGCGTCGTGATGGCGCGCGGGTCGGCGATCGCATCTGTGTGGGGGGTGTCACCGGCGCAGGCTTGCTGGGTTTGCAGCAATGGCAACAGGGGATGCGCAGTGGTGCCGCCATCGATCACTTCCGTCGTCCGTCTCCGCAACTCAGTCTGGGGCAGGCGCTGCGGGGCCGGGCCACGGCATGCATTGATATCTCCGACGGGGTGTTGGCGGACCTGGGCCATATCCTGGCCGCATCCGGTAATCTCGGTGCCTGTTTGCAGAAAGATGCCCTGCCGCGGGCCACTGCTGTGCTGGCCGGTTGCAGTGAGGAAGAGCAGCTCCGTCTGCAATTACAGGGCGGCGATGATTACCTGCTGCTTTTCACTCTGCCGGCGCAGGAAAAGCTGCCGCCGGGCTGCTATTGTCTGGGTGCGGTAGAGCAGCAGGAGGGCCTGCGACTGGCAGCCCCGGATGGAACAATAACCACGTTGCAAGCCAGCGGCTGGCAGCACTTTTGATAACGCAGGGTGGGTGTAGGGTGCAGTTCGCCTTCGGCTCAGTGCACCCTACGTCATAATGAAAGAGAAATGTCGATGGAACTGAAACGCCCGAAGATGACAAACCCGGTCCACTTTCTTGCTTTCGGCTTTGGCTCCGGGTTGGCGCCCATTGCGCCGGGCACTTTCGGTACGGTGGCGGCCATGCCCATCTGGTGGCTGTGTGCCCAGCTGCCACTGTGGGGCTATTTGCTGGTGACGGCGTTAATCATCGCGGTGGGGCCGTATTTGTGTGGAAAAACCTCCCATGACATGCATGTGCATGATCACCCCGGCATTGTCTGGGACGAAATTGCCGGCCTGCTGATAACGATGATTGCGGTGCCGGTGACCTGGTGGGGGGCACTGGCCGGTTTTGTGGCTTTTCGGGTTTTCGACATCATCAAGCCCTGGCCCATCGGTTGGCTGGACCGCCGCGTGGAAGGGGGGCTGGGGATCATGGTGGACGATCTGTTGGCCGGGGTGTACGCGGCGGCGGTGGTGCAGTTGCTGATTGTGTTTCTGCCACAGTGGTTTACCTGAGCCATCGCAGAAAACGCCGTTGCTGGAGTGCGCTGCTTGCTTGATATGTTCCTTATTGCACTAACCATTGTTGCCCTAATATCGTTTTGTCACTACCGCTGGCACGAAAAGGATAGCGCCAGGCGGGGTTAGCTCTTAGCCTGAACGCATAATAACTGACCAACCGCAGGCAGGGATTTGCCATGTCGGATACCGATCCCCGTTCCAGGCGGGTGGTGGTGCCGGGGGTGCGCTGGTTACGCTTTCCCCGGCGCCTGGAAACGGAATACCGTGAATATCAGTGCCGGGAAGCCGTAGAGGGTTTCCGGGTCAACGCCTTTTATATTCTTCTGCTTTATGTCCTGCTGATCACCGGTATCTATGCGCTGGCACCGGAAGCGGTGCGCGGCCGCTGGCTGGCAACTTATATCTGGGTGGGAGTCATCGTGCTGGTGGCCGGTGGTCTGGCCCAGGTGTCGGCCCTGAATCGTTACTTTCCCTGGTATGCGGGGCTGGGCAGTTTTCTGGCCGTGGCTGTGTCCATGGCGATTCCCGGTTTTATCGACGGGCCGGTGGCGGTCCAGCTGGCCCATGTGTCGGTGATCTATGCGCTGGTGATTGTCTACGCCATGGTTGGCCTGCGCTTCCCGGTGGCGGTGGCGGCCTGCT
>NZ_JABURH010000205.1 GCF_014762765.1 Alcanivorax sp. | reverse complement strand
ATTTCCACCTGCAAGAAAGAATAGGGCACCCATCCATTCAGTCATTGGCGGCCTTTATTCTCAATGCATAGGTGCCCCGTAGATTGATCAGGAAGGGCGCATATTCCGCAGGAATGTCACTGAAATAGCAGTATGCTGGGAGTGGGGTATTTGAGCCCGGAGAGGTGAAATGGACTTTAAGGACTACTACGCCCTGCTCGGAGTGGAGCCAGACGCCGACGCGGCTGCCATCAAGACGGCCTACCGCCGTCTGGCCCGCAAATATCACCCGGATATCAGCAAGGAAGACGACGCCGAAGCCAGGTTCAAGGACGTGGCCGAAGCCTGGCAGGTGCTGAAAGATCCGGACAAGCGCGCCGACTACGACCAGCTCCGCGCCCTGCGCAACCAGCAAGGCGACCATGGCTCGTTCCAGCCGCCTCCCGGTTGGCAGCCTTCCGGCGGCGGGTTTGATCCTGCCGATGCGGGCTTTTCCGACTTCTTCGAATCCCTGTTCACCGGAGCCCGCCAGGCCCGCGGCGGCCATGCCCCGTCCCGGCGCGGCCAGGATGTGGAAATCGAGCTGCCCATCTTTCTGGAAGACACGGTCAGCAGCGAATCCAAATCGGTTTCCTACCGGCTGCCGGAGTACGACCAGTACGGCCAGGTGGTCGGTGAGAAGAGCAAAACCCTGAACGTGAAAATTCCGGCCGGTGTCACCGGCGGTGAGCGTATCCGGCTGAAAGGGCAGGGGATTGCCGGTATCGGCAAGGCCCCTGCTGGCGACGTGTACCTGCGCATCCGCCTGGTGCCACACTCCTTGTTCGATGTGGAAGGCCACAACCTGATCGTCACCGTGCCGGTGGCGCCCTGGGAAGTGGCGTTGGGGGGGAAGATTGAAGTGCCCACCCTCACCGGCGCGGTTCAGATGACCATCCCGGCACACAGCCAGAACGGCAAGAAGCTGCGCATTCCCGGCAAGGGGCTGCCCGGCAAGACCGGCAAGGGCGACCTGATTGCCGTGCTGAAAGTGGTCATGCCCGATGCCAGCGGCGAAGACATTGAAAAGCTGTGGCAACAACTCGCCGACAAGGCGAGCTTCGATCCGCGCGCACAATGGAGACGGTAGTCATGGCCTCTCAATTAAGAATCACCGTATGCAGTAGCGACATTTGCCAACTGGTGCAGATATCAGAGCAGGACCTGATAGACATCGTCAGCCTTGGCATTATCGAGCCCCACGACAGGCAGGCCAGCGAATGGCAATTCGACGATGCCGTCATCGCCGACATCGCCCGCGCCACCCGTCTGCGGCGCGACCTGGAAATCAACTGGGCGGGCGTGGCCCTGGCCATGGAGTTACTTGATGAAGTGGAGGCGCTACGTCGGGAAAACCGTGAGCTACGACGGCGGCTAAAACGGTTCGAGGCGTGATGATTCCGGATGGCGCCCATGTCAGCTACCACGGGCGCCTCTTTCCTTTTTCCTCTTTGTTGGAGCCATGCTCGCATGGCGAACCGCTGCCGGGTCTCAAACCGTCAGTAACAGCGCCCGTTCCCACATCCAGAAAACCGCCATGCTGCCGATGCTGTAAACAGCAATGCTCTGCAGGCGCTGGATATGGTGCTTCATGCCAAACATCACCAGCAGCACCGCCGCCACACACAGCAGCTGCCCCAGCTCCAGACCGAGATTGAAACCCAGCAAGGTAATGATCAAATCGTTACCGCTGAGCCCCTGGGTATTGAGCACATTGGCAAACCCGAGGCCATGCAATAAACCAAATCCCAGCGGCAGAAGGAGCACGGTGGCCCTGCTGGGCTGCTTGAGGGTGCCCCGGTTCAGCTGGAACGCCATGGCCAGCAAACTGGCGGCAATGGCGATCTCGGCCAGGGTAACGGGAAAGCGGATGATGCCGCTGGCAGCCAAGGCGAGGGTCAGGCTGTGGCCCAGAGTGAAGCTGGTAATCGCAAGAACCAGAGGTTTGCCCCGGCGCAGCCACAGGGTCAGGCCGATAACGAAAAGAAGGTGATCCCAGCCGGCAAGCAAATGAATGATGCCGGAGTGAGCGGTACGGATCAGTGTGCCCAGCCAGTCCCCGGATGCCTTGAACTGGAAGACGGGGGAGTGGGCATCCAGCAAGCTGCTGTGAGTAGGCTCGCCGGGCGCATGGTATTGAGCCACGGCCTGGTACTCGCCCAGACCGGGCAGGCTGATGCTGTAGGGTGGTTCGTCGCAGCGAAGCTGCCAGATCGTCCAGTGCGCCTCCTTTGCCATGGTGCGTTGCGGCGCCGACGGCGTGCATGTTTCGGGGAAGACCGGTGTCGGCGTCTGCGCGACGGTAACGCCGGACTTGAGGCTGACACGCAGATGCAGGTCGTCGATCTGTTCCAGCTTCAACAGCATCGGTACCAGCCCATGGCCGTGGGCCGTATTGGCGAGGGTGACGAGGATCAAGGCGGCCACACAGTGGCGTAACAGATGGCTCATTCTTCCCAACTCACTGTGTATTGCTGACGCAGCTGCGACATACCGTCCCGCAGTGCCTGGTTTTCCTGGTCGGCTTTCCAGGCCAGATACACCTTGGCCGGGTTGATCGGTACCGGCTGACGAGTTGTTGCCTCGATCCAGACAAGATGCTGCCCGAAAACACTCTCCACCGGGCCGGCCCACTGGCCGGGGGGCAGGGCTTCCAGTTGTGCTGCAAACCCGGGGCCAAAGGTCTTGGCGAGAGTCTTGTCGCTGATATCCGCCAATACATTGCCGGCGAGAAAAGGCTCGGAATAGCGGGGCGCGTCCTGAGGAGAAAACGACGGCAGTGAAAGCAGCTCTGCCCTGGCGTCCGGGCCGGTGCGTAGCACATGGGACAGATTCCAACGCCGTGCAAGGGTCGTGGCCGAGTCCGCGTAGCGGGCCAGTTCGGCATTCTCCGCTTCCAGGTCCGCCTGGCTGCGCAGTTCGGCCTGCATGCGAAGCAGAAGGCGCTTGCGCACCACCGGGTCCTGCAGGGGCATCCCCAATTCATAGGCGGTAGCCAGCGCATCGGACGGGTGGCTGGCCGGCTGTTCGGTAAAGGCCAGATTCTCGCGCAGGCGGCGGCGAACAATAGGATCCGTGCGATCCCAGCCACGCAACCGGGCCTCGTTAATCAGAATCTCTTCATCCACCCGGGCCTGTAGCGACGCCTGCAGTTCATCGGGGGTCAGTTCACGCCCCAGCTGTTGTCGCCACTGTGCCTTTAACGCCTCCACCTCGGCGGCACCCAAATGAATTTCCGTGGCGGCGGGGTGATCGGCGCTGGGGTCTGGGAGCAACGACTGAGCCAGGAAGGCGCCACTGCCCAAGAGCAGGCAGTGGAGCAAGGGGTGACGAAGCCAGCCGATCGTGTTCACTGCTTGTACCAGATCGGTGAGGCCCAGGCCCGTTCCTGAATACGGGAGGGGGCATTGCCATTCTCGATTTCGCAGCAGGCCGCCCACTCTTCCTGCGGATTGTTGCTGCAGTCCAGATCTGCCGGTGCATTCATGCACTGACGGGTCAGCCAGCGGCAGGTGGGTGCTTCCACCACACGGGCGTAGTAGAAGGCATTCTGATCGGCCAGGAACTGCGGGTCGTCCCACACCGCACAGAGTTGTTGCGGGCCGCTGCCGGACACCTGACAGGTGTCATCGTCCAGGGACCAGTCGCTGTTTCCGGTGGCAATATCAAACACCTGCTCGCGGGCCAGGGACTGGCCATTGGCATCTTTTTCCACCCAGCCTTTGACGATTTGCACACGCTGCAGGGGAACATTGACGCTGCGGTCGTTCTCACGGGGGAAGGTATCCGCGGTGGCCCACACGGCGAAACGTGGGGTGCCCTGGCCGGCATGCAGTTCGCCGCCCATGGGCACACCGGCCGCGTAGCCGGTTTCCACAAACGCCTGGCCACCACGCTCACACATGTTGTCCGGCATTTGCTCGGTGCTGCCACCAAATACCCGCAGCTGCATGCGTGGGCCACTGGTGCCATAGGTTTCCTTGCGCTGCATGGCATCAAACAGGGACGCGCGGGTATTCTCTTCAGCCCAGACAACGGCAAGGCCACCGGGGTTATTGAAGTAATCGTCTTTCACCCCGTCCACCGGAGGCACGTCCCGGTGGCCGACAAAGTTGTCTTCATCCACCGCACCGGGCAGGCCGAAATGGCTGTCGGTGCTGGCAATGAAACCGTACTGGAATGGGTTGGCACCCTTGGCTTCCTCGATCAATAGCCCTTCCTTCAGACCATGGCGCACATAGTTCTGAAACGCCGGGGCCGGGGGAATCGGATTGATGCCGAGGAAGAACTCGAAAAAGTTGGTAGCCGGCAGTTTTTCAAAATCACACAGGGGATCATCCGGGCTGCCATTTTCCACTTGGGCGCATTCAGAGTCCCCCTTCACCTGAAAGATCTCAATCAGCGGTTCATTGCGACGCTTATCGGCAATGTCGTAGCCGTCTTCTTCCGGTCCGGCAAACATGCGCCCGTTACTCAAGTTGGAGTTGTGGGGAATGGTCAGGTACTCGCACTCACCGGTGCAGGCCTCGTCGAGCTGTTCCCACAGAGCCGAAGGGTCCGGCGCTTCATAGACACTGACTGGGTCCTGCGGCACCTGGTCCCCGGAAAAGATTACATTACGGTGCATGTTGTCGCTCAGCGGCGACATGGTGTACTCGTAGCCGTTAAAGGCAGTGAAGCAGCCCGGCTGATTAAAGCGCTCAGCCTGCAGCTGCACATCCAGCCAGGGCCCACGCGCCGCGCCCCGGCACTTCTCCCCGGTCACCCCGCAAAACAACGGACGATGGACCTCGTTGTCGGTGAGCAGGAAGGGTTCGTCAAAACTGATATTGGGGAATGGCACCAACTGGCTAAAGCCGGCCCAGCCGCCGCCAAACAGCAGGAAACCGAGCTCCCGGTCCTGGCGATACACCGTGCACTCGGGGGAGCTGTAGGCCAGCGGGTCCAGGCTGGGGTCCTCACACAATTCCCGCTCGCCCAGCCATTCGCCGTGATCGGTCACCGCCGCAAAATCCAGCGGGCGATCAATCTGATAAGGCGGAATCAGCGAATTCCCGGCGGCGTCATAGGGTGGGGCGGCCACCGGCTCTCCCATGGCAAAGCGGTAGGCGCCTTCCGGGGTCAACTGCGCGGCAACGGCATCCAGCGAGTACACCGTATGCAGATGCAGTTCACCAAAATACGCATTACGCAGCGGGTTGGGCGGCGTCTGGTCGCAGGCGAGCAGCTCCGGATCCGGGTCGGGCATCGGCGGTGGCTCACTGGGTGTCGGCGTTGTGGCCGGGGCGTTAGCCGTGGTCGAAGTACCGCTATCGCTGCCGCCACAGGCAGCAAGGAGCAGACAGCTCATCAAGGTGGGCAGTGCATATTTCATGGCAAGTTCCGAAGCGCATCGTCGCCCGGGCGGGCCGGGCAGTAAGCAAGAAGAGCCGCCGGCGCGGCCGGCAATCTCAGTAAACCGGAAGCGGCAGGCCAGGACTCACCCGATTCCGGCACCGCCTTATTCACATTGTCAGCAGTCGCAGCCAGACGTTATCGGCACGGCAGCCCTGTTTAAGGTGGCGGATTGAATCAAGGTAGAAGAATTCCCGGGATGGGTCAGATTCATTGGGTTGGGGCTTTGTGTCTATTTGTGCACTTCCGTCCCAATAAAGAAACCGGCGGGCAGGGCGGTGGAGGCATGATAGCGGGAAGCCGTCTCATTCTTCTGTTGGAGCCATGCTCGCATGGCGAACCGCTAAACAAGAAAATGAAACCCATTCATTTATTTCAGGGTACGGATTGTGTAAATTCGAACTGGATCACAAATCACGAATACCAATAATAATTGGCGGGCCAGGGTGGCACGGCCTGAAACAGCGAACTCGGGGAAGGGGGGCCTGTCTGTTTACTTAACCTGTCAATCGCTGTTGCGACCGGCCCATACACGGCCCGGATACCAACAGCCATGAGTATTGTCCTGCTCGTCATCACTGTCGTGGCAGTGTTACTGCTGCTGAAGTCGTTGACCGGCTCTGGCCAATTCTCCTATCGGCGAAAACTTTACCAGCCTAGCAAAGTGGAGTGCTCCTTTTATGGTGTGCTTTCCCGGGCTGTGGGTTTTGAACGCCCGCTTTTTTGGGGGACGGGTGCACAATCAAGACCTGTTCCCCGTTCGGGAAATGGGAGGCCTGAGCCCAGTATTTCGCCTACTCAGGTCAATTCAAAGTTAACTATTTTAGGATGTGGCGATGGTGCTTGGTGAAATTGAAGCAGGGCTTTCACTTTGGGATAGGTTTTCTCGATTATGGCGACAAAGGCCTGTTAAGGAGGAATCAATTGCCGATAGGTTTCTCATGCTTTTTGGAAGCCATGGTGTACATCGTAACCAGATACCCCGTTTCTTTGGTCATGATTTGACTATCGCTGATGTGCAAGACCAAGATGTTTTGGCTCTCAAGCTCACGGAAGAGATTTTAGAAAACGCTTGCTCATTGTTTAATGTAAATAGGACATGGATAGATGGAGCATCAAAAGACGTTTACCCAACGTATTGTTTTTATAAGCAACCCGAAGTATTTGATGGATTTTTAGAAGCAATCGTCGAGAAAAGTAGTGAAGCATATTTTTATGCTTTTCTTTTGGTTCCTCGAAATTGTACTTACCCTGACCAGGCTGTTCTTGTTCTTCAGGAAAGAGTGGGGGAAGTTGGCGATAGTGAAATTAATCGATTTTATCTTTGTAATAGATGGTCATTTTGCTACTGGAAAGCTAGGGCAGACTTGACGGCTTGCTTGGCAATCGTGGCAAAGCATGGAATTTTCATGAAAGGGGTTTACGCTGACCCAGATTACATTAAGGAGATAGAAGATGGTAAAAAGCTATTGGGTTGGGGCTGTGAAGGGGGCTGGCAAGTAGAAGGTGAATGGTGGGAGGCAGAAGATATGGTTTATCAGCCAGATTTATTTTTAAAAGGGCTAAATCATAAAGATGGATATTCAGATATTTCTGCTTTGTCACGATGGCTGGAGCTATCAGATAAAGGATTTATGAAAACGGAGGTTTTTCCTGACCCTCTCGTTAATGATTTTCAGGAAAAATTATTTGGTATGAAAAATAAGCGAGCCTAGAAGGCTATATAAAGCAGATGGGCTTTTTTCTCATGACAAAGTGACGGTGTGCTAATCTCGAGCCCGAGGGTCAGGTCTCCCATTTCCCAAATACTGAACTTGGTGGGGGATTTCCAAACCCTGGAGGCTGTACCAGCTTAAAGTCGAGAAATTCATGAAATATTTCTTTCTAATTTTGAGTATGTCATTGCTTTTTGAAGCTGTGATCGCGTCCGGAGGTAATGGAGATTCTTCATTGGCCGAGGCTCGCCCGCTGGTTGCTGCTAAATATAAGGGCAGTTTGGGGGATGGTTCTTGTGAAGTGGGAAGTGCAGACAAATCGACTTTATCACTGATCAACCACACGTTTTGCCGTTATACCCCCAGATTTGATAGCCAATACCGAAGAGCATTGAGAGACGACCCTTTTCTGGCAGGAAATGTAACGCTGATGCTTGAGGTGAGCAGTGATGGGAAGGTGGCGTCGGTAGACATCATGCAGTCGGACCTCGACCACTCTGAGCTTGAAAGACGCTTTCTCATGATCGCCTCTGCCATAAAGTTTCCGGGTATTGGGCCTGGCGGCTGGAATGGAGAGTATACACTCCGGTTCTCTCCCTGATTTTGGCCTGTGAAGAAAAAGAACAAGACTCTCCAAAAACTGCGATGAATGGCGTGTCTTGAGACGAGGCACCCATTCAATAGTATCCTTCCCTGCATGCACTTTATCTGCTGCGTTCTTCGACAACCCTTTTGGCGGTGAGCAGAAATACCGGTTCCCCGTTG
>NZ_JABURH010000086.1:49297-63164 GCF_014762765.1 Alcanivorax sp. | reverse complement strand
CTCCTACAGGTGCCGGAATATGGAAGGCCGTTAGCGGGTGATGCGCACCAGCATGCCGAACATGGGGTGATCAAAGTAATAAACTTCGTGGCCGGTGAGGCGGCGGCTTTCATCGATGTCAACATAGAAGCGCTGGCCGTTGCTCTGGGTGTTGAACCAGATGCGCGGCTCCACGTGAACGTAGCGGGATTCGCTGAAATGCAGCGTGCCTTCCAGTTCCGGGACTTCGCCGTCGTCGGTGTAGAGGGTCTGGCCGCCGCGCAGGTAGACCGGCAGCGTCTCGCTCTTGTTGCCGATGGGCTGGCGCCAGGCCTTATGGTATAGCTGGCGGTAGTCGCCGGTGCCGGCCATGCGTTCCATCATGTACTGCAGTACGGTCTGGTCTTCCGGCAGAGGTTGCCAGGCACCACGGGACAGGGCTTCCGGATCGGCATATTCGCTGGCTTGCGGCTCGCCGATGGTTACCGAGCGGGAGGCATAGCGGGGCTGCAGATCAGCGGGCCAGATTTCTTCGCTGCTACCGTGATCGCGGGCAAATACCAGGACCTCAACGCTGTACCAGCTCTGGGCAATGGCGGGGTTGGCCGCAAGGGCCAGCACAACCAGAAAGAATGCGCGAAGCATTGGAAGCTCTCCTTTAGTGACCTTTGAGCAGGCCTTATCTTGATGCTGACGTGGAGGCGCGCCCCTCCTTTTGCCTGTCGGATGCTCCGCTCGGAGCGGAGAGTCCGGTGCTTTCCTTGCGCCCGTTTGCCCCCTGTTGGGACCAGGCGTTTCCCCTGGAAATTGCACCCACGTCGTTTTTTATTTCAGCGACTATAACCAGTTCACAGTACCAGTTCACGATTAACAGCCTGACTGGTTGGTTTTCCTGACAGCGAGGGCATTTTTGGAAAACTCCTTGCATATCAGCAAGGGCTTATGCCTGCTCGCTGTTGGTATCCTGCTTGATGCTCTGGGCTGACAGACGTTTGAGCAGGGCATCCACCACCTGGATACGCTCCTCCGGAGTATCGCTACCTTCCACAAAACGCAGGGCGTTGGCACCTTCCAGCTTGAAGCGGTTGGGGCCGGATTGGACCAGTTTGACGATGGTCAGCGGGTCCACCGGAGTACGCTCGCCGAATTCCAGCTTGCCGCCGCTGGCGTGAGCATCGAGTCGAGTGATACCCAGCCGTTCCGCTTGCTGGCGCAGCTCTGTGACCGCGAACAGGTTTTTCACTGGTTCCGGCAGCAGGCCGAAGCGGTCGATCATTTCTACCTGCAGCTCTTTCAGGCCATCGCGGGTCTTGCAGCCGGCAATGCGCTTGTAGAGGGTCAGGCGACTGAATACGTCCGGCAGGTAGTCCTCAGGAATCAGCGCCGGGATGCGCAGGTTCAGTTCCGGGCCGCCACTAAGGGGTTTCTCCACGTCCGGTTGCTCACCCCGTTTCAACGCTTCCACCGCCTGTTCCAGCATCTCCATGTAGAGGCTGAAGCCAATGGTCTCGATGTTGCCGTGCTGTTCTTCCCCCAGCAATTCCCCTGCGCCGCGAATTTCCAGGTCCTGGCTGGCGAGCATGAAGCCGGCACCCAGATCGGTGGCTTGTTCGATAGCTTCCAGGCGCTTGAGGGCGTCCTTGGTCATTGCCTTGGGGCTGGGCGTGATCAGGTAGGCGTAGGCCTGGTGATGGCTGCGACCCACCCGGCCTCGCAGCTGATGCAGTTGCGCCAGGCCGAGCTTGTCGGCCCGGTCGATGATGATGGTGTTGGCGCTGGGCACGTCGATACCGGTTTCGATGATGGTTGAGCAGACCAGCACATTGAAGCGACGGTGGTAGAAGTCACTCATTACCGCTTCCAGCTCCCGCTCGCGCATCTGCCCGTGGGCAATGCCCACGCGGGCGTCGGGGACCAGCTTGCGGATGTCCTCTGCTGTCCGGTCCATGGTGCCAATATCGTTGTGCAGGTAGTACACCTGGCCACCCCGGAGCAGCTCACGGAGCAGGGCTTCCTTGATGGTGGTGTCGTTGTGCTGCTGCACGAAGGTTTTCACCGACAGGCGTTTCTGTGGCGGGGTGGCGATGATGGAAATGTCGCGCATGCCGCTGAAGGCCATGTTCAGGGTACGGGGAATCGGCGTGGCGGTCAGGGTAAGGATGTCGCACTCGGCGCGCATCTGCTTGAGGCGTTCCTTGTGGCGCACTCCGAAGCGGTGTTCCTCGTCCACGATGATCAGGCCCAGGTCATTGAATGCCACGGTTTCCTGCAGCAACTGATGGGTCCCCACCAGGATGTCCACCTTGCCTTCTTTCAGGCGCTGCAAAACCTGGGTCTTGTCCTTGGCACTGCGAAAACGCGACAGCACTTCGATGTTGATCGGCCAGTCGGCAAAGCGGTCGGTGAAGGATTCGTAATGCTGCTGGGCGAGCAGGGTGGTGGGCACCAGTACCGCCACCTGGGTCTGGTTTTCCACTGCCACAAAGGCGGCGCGCATGGCCACTTCGGTCTTGCCGAAGCCCACATCGCCGCACACCAGCCGGTCCATGGGTTGGCTGGACTGCATGTCGGCAATCACCGAGGCAATGGCGGCCTGCTGATCCGGGGTTTCCTCGAAGGGGAAGCCGGCGCTGAAGCGTTCGTAATCGCTCATGTCCACGTCGAACTGCTTGCCTTGACGGGCTTCGCGGCGGGCGTAGGTGTTGAGCAGTTCGGCGGCCACGTCGTGGATCTTTTCCGCGGCCTTCTGTCGTGCCTTGCTCCACTGTTCGGTGCCCAGGCGGTTGAGCGGGGCGGTATCGCCGCCGCCGTAGCGGCTGATCAGGTGCAGGGAGGACACCGGCACATAGAGCTTGTCGCCGCCGGCATATTCCAGCAGCAGGAATTCGTGTTGCTGACGGTCCACTTCCATGTGGATCAGGCCCAGATAGCGGCCCACGCCGTGTTCCAGATGAACTACCGGGGAGCCTTCCGTGAGCTCGCCCAGGGAGCGGAAAGCCTGCTCGGCGGCGCCATCGTCGCTGCTGGATTTACGGCGCCGGCGTTGCAGTACGAGCTCGCCATAAAGATCGTTCTCGGTGACCACCAGCAGCTCGTGTTCCGGGGCGTAGAAGCCCGCATCCAGCTCGCCACGGGTCAGGCTCCAGCGCTCCGGCTGGGCGATAAAGTCCGGCCAGTTGTCTTTCAGGGCCGGCTGGATGCCAATTTTCTGCATCAGTTCCAGCAGGGCTTCACGGCGGCCGGCGGTTTCCGCACAGACCAGAATGCGGGTGTCCGGGTGGGCGTCGGAAAAGGTGTGCAGCAACGCCAGCGGGTTGCTGGCGCGCACATCGGCGGTGAGCGCCGGCATGTTGGCCACGTCAAAGTGAATGGCGTTGCCGCTATCCGCCTGTCGGGCACGGGGGTGCTGTTTGAGAGAAGCCGCCAGTTCTTCCGGACGCAGGTACAACTTCCAGGGCGCAAGAATTGGTCGGTGGATATCGTGGCGTCGGGATTCATAGCGCTGCTCCACGTCGGCCCAGAAGTGCTCCACGGCGCTCTGGCAGTCGGCCAGTTCCACAAGTCGCACATCGTCGGGCAGGTAGTCGAACAGGGTGGCCATGTGCTCGAAGAACAGTGGCAGGTAGTATTCCAGCCCCGGTGCGGACAGGCCGTCGGACACATCCTGATAGAGCGGCACACCACGGGTGTCCACGTCGAAGGTGTCGCGGAAGGCGGTGCGGAAGCGGCTGATGCCGTCGGCACTGAGCGGGTATTCCGCCGCCGGCAGCAGGGTGATGTCCTCCACCTTGCCGGTGGAACGCTGGCTTTCCGCGTCGAACAGGCGCAGGGATTCGATCTCGTCGTCGAACAGCTCGATGCGGAAGGGCTGATCGGCACCCATGGGATAAATATCCATGATGGCACCACGCACGGCGAATTCGCCGTGCTCGTAGACGTTGTCCCGCTGGCGGTAGCCGCAGGCCACCAGCCGTTGACGGGTGGCTTCCATATCGAAGGTGTCACCCACCTTGAGCAGGAAGCTGTTGCCGGTGATGTGTAACGGCGGGGCCAGCCGCTGCATCAGGGTATTCACCGGCACCACCAGAATGCCCTTGTGGCTGGTGGGCAGCTGGTGAAGCACGCGGATACGGTCGCTGATGATGTCCTGGTGGGGGCTGAACAGGTCGTAGGGCAGGGTCTCCCAGTCCGGAAACAGCATCACCGGGGTGGCGCTTCCGGCAAGGTAGAATTCCAGCGAGTCGGCAATGTGCTGGGCGCGGCTACTGTTGGGGGCCAGCACCACAAACAGGTGATCCTGGCTGCGGGCCAGCTCGGCCAGCACTGCTGCCATGCTGCCACTGTCCAGTCCGGCCCAGTCTTTATAGTGTTCGCGGCCGGTGGGAAAGAGGGCGCTGTCGGGGAGTAACTTCATTAAGACCCGTGTCCTGCGTGTTCGGTGAGGTATCAGGCGGCGTATTGTAGCGGTGAGGGGCTCGCCCGGCCATTGCAGTGTCAACGACCGCTCCCGCAGGGAGGGGCTGAACATGCAGGCTTTGAGCGGTTAAGATGAGCTTTTGTTTGCGCTGAGGATTGGGTATGAATGCATCGGTTCGGGAACTGATGACGCTGTTTGATCTGGAGCAGCTCGAGAATAATTTGTTTAGAGGTCAGAGTCAGGCCAATGGTCAGCAGAGCGTGTTTGGCGGGCTGGTGGCCGGGCAGGCGTTGCTGGCGGCCTCGAAAACCGTGCCCACGGACCGGTCAGTGCACTCCCTGCACGCCTATTTCCTGCGCGCTGGGGATTTTACCAAACCGATCGTCTATGACGTGGACCGCATTCGTGACGGTAAGAGCTTTACCACACGCCGGGTCAACGCGATTCAGCATGGCCGGCCAATCTTCTCGTTGGCGGCGTCTTATCAGGTGGAAGAGGAGGGCGTTGCACACCAAGCCCCCATGCCGGAGGTGCCAGGCCCTGACGGCCTGGAGAATGACGAAGCAGCCCGGCAGAAGCTGGTGGCCCGGTTGCCGGAACAGTATCGCGAGGCCTTTTTGCAGGACCGGCCGGTGGAGTTCCGCCCGGTGACGCCCCGTGATCCGATTTCGTCCCAGCCGGAGCCGCCGGTACGGGAGGTGTGGTTCAAGGTGGTCGATTCGGTGGAGGCGGACCCAATGACCCAGCGGGCCTTGTTGGCCTATTGCTCGGATTTCGGGCTGATGGGTACGGCCATGCTGCCCCACGGCATGAATTTCTGGCAGCCCCATGTGCAGTGCGCCAGCATCGACCACGCCATGTGGTTCCACGGGGATTTCCGTATTGATGAATGGCTGCTGTACCGCAGCGACAGCCCCTTTGCCGGCGGTTCCCGGGGCATGAACTTCGGTTCCATCTATCGCCAGGACGGTACCCTGGTAGCGTCGGTGGCCCAGGAAGGGCTGATGCGGCTACATCGCTCGGACAGCCCGGCGGCATGAGCCGGCTGCTTCCTTTATTGGAAGAGGTACAGGCCTGCCGACTGTGCGAGGCCCATCTGCCCCTGGGCCCGCGTCCGGTGGTGCGGGCCGGGGAGGGCGCCCGGCTCCTGATCGTGGGGCAGGCGCCGGGCACGCGGGTGCATGAAACCGGGATTCCCTGGAATGACCCGTCCGGGGACCGCCTGCGCGACTGGCTACAGATGGACCGGGAGACCTTCTATGACGAAAACCGCATTGCCATTATTCCCATGGGGTTCTGTTACCCGGGCCGGGGCAAGGGCGGTGATCTGCCGCCCCGCCCGGAATGTGCCCCCCAGTGGCATGAACAGTTGCTGGCGGAGCTGCCGGATCTGCAATTGACACTGCTGGTAGGGCAGTATGCCCAGAAATACTACCTGCCGGCGCCGGGCAAGACCCTGTCTGACAATGTTCGCGATTTCGCCCGGGCCCTGCAACTTGGCTACTTCCCGCTGCCCCATCCGAGCCCGCGTAACCGGCTGTGGCTGCGCCAGCGCCCCTGGTTCGAGGAAGAGGTGTTGCCGGTGTTGCGTGAACGTGTGAAAGCATTGTTCGTGAAACCGTAATATCCCCGCCATTTGGGTGGATAAACGCGGCGTTTGGCGATATTATTCGCGCCCCAAACTCCACCGCCGGTGAACGCAGAAACCGGGCATTTCGGTGCCAGCCACGGTTTTCTTCACCCGAACCCAACCTGAGAGGGGCATCTCCGTGAACAAACTGGAAGACCACTTCGGACGCTGGAAGAACCGCGAAGAAATCGCAGAAGCCATGATCCCGATGATCGGCAAGCTGCATCGCGAAAAGAATGTCACCACCACTGTTTACAGCCGTTCCCTGGTCAACAAGTCTGTTATCCAGATCCTGAAAGCCCACCGTTTCGTCAAGCAGGTCGAAGATTCCGAGCTGTCTGTGGTGGATTCCTTCCCGATTCTGCAGGAAGTGAACAAGCTGGACCTGGGCCCCTGCCGCATTGATATCGGTAAACTGGCGGTAGAGTACAAGAAAGACAATCGCGGCCTGTCCATCGAGGACTATGTGCGCGAAGAGCTGGCCGAAGCGGTCAATAACAAGGGGCCAGTGCCCAGCTCCACGGACGTGGTGCTGTACGGTTTCGGCCGTATCGGCCGTATCCTGGCCCGTCTGCTGATCGAGAAAGCGGGTTCCGGTGATGGTCTGCGGCTGAAGGCGATCGTGGTTCGCGAATCCGGCAAGGGTGACCTGCAGAAGCGCGCCAGCCTGCTGCGTCGTGACTCCGTGCACGGCCCGTTCGCCGGCACCATTGCCGTGGATGAAGAAGAAAATGCCATCATCGCCAACGGCAACTTCATCAAGGTGATCTACTCCAGTGATCCGTCTGCCATCGATTACACCGAGTACGGCATCAACAATGCCGTGGTGATCGACAACACCGGCAAGTGGCGTGATTCTGAAGGCCTTTCCCAGCATCTGCAGTGCAAGGGTGTTGCCCGTGTCATGCTGACTGCGCCAGGCAAAGGTGATATGAAAAACATTGTTCATGGCGTGAACAATGACATGATCGAAGACAGCGACAAGATCATTTCCGCTGCCAGCTGCACCACCAACGCCATCGTGCCGCCACTGAAAGCCCTGGAAGACAAATTCGGCATCGAATACGGCCACGTGGAAACCGTGCACTCCTACACCAACGACCAGAACCTGCTGGATAACTTCCACAAAGGTCCCCGTCGTGGTCGCTCCGCGCCCCTGAACATGGTGCTGACCGAAACCGGGGCGGCGACGGCTGCCGCCAAGGCGCTGCCGTCCCTGAAGGGCAAGCTCACCGGCAATTCCATCCGGGTGCCGACCCCGAATGTGTCCATGGCGATCCTTAACCTGACTCTGGGCAAGGAAACCACCCTGGAAGAGCTCAACGAGTACCTGCGTTGGGTGAGCCTGCATTCGCCGCTGCAGCGTCAGGTGGATTTCGTGAGCAGCCCGGATGCGGTATCCACCGATTTCGTGGGCTCCCGTCACGCTTCCGTGATTGATGCGGAGGCTACCATTGTCAGTGGGCGTCATTGCGTACTGTATGTGTGGTACGACAACGAGTTCGGTTACAGCTGCCAGGTACTGCGTATCCTGCAGCAGATCTCCGGGGTGGAATACCCGGCGTACCCGAAGGACTGAACGGCGTTTGAAAAGAAGCCCGCGCTGCGGGCTTTTTTTCGGTGCATGACCGGTTTTTCTTTTGCACCAAAGTAGTTCTGTGCGACGAAAGGCGGGTCGGACGGTGCTGGCGAACGGGCAGGCGCGTCTTTATAATGGCGCCGCCGGCTGCTGCCGGCTCCCAATTGCAAATTCCGGTTTTAGCGAACATCCAAGGCATTTTCCCGCTTTTCGGGGCTTGCAGGCGGATGTGCCTCGACTTCAGCAACACGCAACGTGGGCGAGAAACTATGATTAAAGTCAGGAAGGGCCTGGATCTGCCCATCGCTGGTGCACCGCGCCAGGCGATTGAGGAAGGCCACCAGGTTCGTTCTGTTGCCGTGCTCGGCGGTGACTATGTGGGCATGAAACCCACCATGGAGGTCCGCGAAGGAGATGTGGTCAAGAAAGGCCAGCTGATCTTTACGGACAAGAAAACCGAGGGTGTGAAATACACCGCTCCTGCGGCGGGCAAGGTGGTGGCGATCAATCGCGGTCACAAGCGCGTGCTTCAATCGGTAGTGATTGAAGTGGCCGAGCAGGAAGACGAAGTCACTTTTGATTCCTACAGTGCTGACCAGCTCGCTGGCCTGGACCGTGAGGCGGTACAGCAGCAGCTGGTGGACTCTGGCGAGTGGACCTTGTTGCGGACTCGCCCCTTCGGCAAGGTGCCGGCGCCGGGCAGCACCCCGAATTCCATTTTCGTTTCCGTACTTGATACCAACCCGCTGGCCCAGGAGCCAGCACTGGTCATCAAGGAAAACGAACAGGCGTTCCGTCATGGCCTTACCGTGTTGAGCCGTCTCACCGATGGGCCTGTGTGGGTATGTCGTGGCCCCAATACCGACCTGCCGAGCTTCGCCGGCGGTCAGGTACGTGAAGAAGCTTTCGCCGGAAAGCATCCGGCGGGTAATGTGGGTACACACATTCATCACCTGGATCCGGTTAGCCTGAAAAAGATCGTCTGGTCTGTGGGTTATCAGGACGTGATTGCCATCGGTAAATTGTTCACCGAAGGCAAAATTTACTCCTCCCGGGTAGTGGCCCTGGCCGGCCCCCAGGTGAAAACGCCTCGTTCCCTGCGTACCCGCGTGGGTGCCAGTACCGACGATTTCGCACAGGCTGAGCTGAAAGAGGGTGATAATCGCCTGATCAGCGGTTCTGTATTCGGCGGTCACAATGCCCAGGGGCCGGTGGCGTTCCTGAGCCGCACCGCCAATCAGGTAACGGTGCTGTGCGAAGGTCATGAACGTCAATTGTTGGGGTACATCTCCCCGGGCGTGAATCGCTTCTCGGTGCTCAATATCTACCTTTCCAAGCTGATGCCGGGCAAGCGCTTCAACTTCACCACCACCACTAATGGTTCCGAGCGGGCCATGGTGCCGGTGGGCGCCTACGAGGAAGTGATGCCGCTGGATATCCTGCCGACCCAGCTGCTGCGTGCGCTGATTGTTGGCGATACCGATAGTGCCACGGCACTTGGCGCGCTTGAGCTGGTGGAAGAAGACCTGGCCCTGTGTACCTTCGTGTGCCCGGGCAAATACGAGTACGGTCCGATTCTGCGCGACAATCTCACCACCATTGAAGCGGAGAGCTGAGCATGGGCATGAGAAGTTTTCTGGACAACAAGGTCGCCCCGCATTTCCACGAGGGTGGCAAGTTCGAGAAGTATTACACCTTCTACGAAATGTTCGACACCATGCTGTACACCCCGGATTCGGTTACCCGGTCCTCCGCACATGTACGTGATGGTATCGATCTCAAGCGGATTATGATGACGGTGTGGTTCTGCGCCTTCCCGGCGATTCTGTTCGGGCTGTGGAACACCGGTTATCAGGCCAACCTGCAGATTGCTGAAGGTTTCAGCCCGATTCCCGGCTGGCGCAGCGACCTGGTCATGGCCCTGGCAGGCTTTGATGCGGCCAGTCTATGGTCGAATCTGCTGCACGGTATGGTTTACTACGTGCCGATTCTGATTGTGGTCTACCTGGGTGGCTTCATCTGGGAAGGCCTGTTTGCCTGGAAGCGCGGCCATGAAGTTAACGAAGGCTTCTTCGTGACCGGGATCCTGTTTACCCTGATCCTGCCGCCGTCTATTCCTCTGTGGCAGGTGTTCCTGGGTATTTCCTTCGGTGTCGTCATCGGTAAGGAAGTGTTCGGGGGTACCGGCAAGAACTTCCTCAACCCGGCGCTGGTCGGGCGGGCGTTCCTGTTCTTTGCCTATCCGGCAGAAATGTCCGGGGATGCGGTATGGACCGCAGTGGACAACTTCTCCGGTGCGACACCGCTGGCGCTCGCAGCTGCCGGCCAACTGGACTTCGCAAGCAACCTGACGGCTGATGCCGGTGCCAACATTTCCTGGATGCAGACCTTCCTGGGCGGTATTCAGGGTTCTATCGGCGAAACTTCAACCCTGGCTATCCTGATTGGTGGTGCGGCTCTGTTGCTCACCAAGGTAGCTTCCTGGCGCATCGTACTGGGTGTATTCCTGGGCATGGTGGCGCTGAGCTCTCTCTTCAATGCGATCGGTTCTGCCACTAATCCCATGTTCGCCATGCCCTGGTACTGGCATCTGACCGTGGGCAGCTTTGCTTTCGGCATGATTTACATGGCCACCGACCCGGTATCGGCTTCCATGACCAATACCGGCAAGTACATCTTCGGTGCGCTGATCGGTGTCATGATCGTATTGATCCGGGTGGTGAACCCGGCGTTCCCGGAGGGTGTGATGATGGCCATCCTGTTCTCCAACCTCTGTGCGCCGTTAATCGACCACTTTGTTGTACAGGCGAACGTTCGTCGTCGTCTGCGCCGGACCGGGGGAGAAGTGTAAATGTCAGCGAATAAAGAAAGTGTAGGCAAAACGCTGCTGGTTGCCTTTCTGGTCTGTGTGGTTTGCGGTGTGGTGGTTGCCACTGCAGCGGTAAGCCTGCGACCAGTACAGAGCAAGAACCAGCTGCTGGACAAACGCATGAACATCCTGCAGGCCGCTGGCCTGTATCAGCCTGGTGTGGATGTGAACAAGGTCTTCAAAAGCATTGAACGCCGTTTTGTGGACATCGACACCGGTGAGTATGTAGAGATGCCGGAATCCTACGATCAGCGCAAGGCAGCCAAGGATCCCCAGCGGTCCGAGCGGCTCAGCGGTAAAGAGGATATTGCCGGTATCAAGTCCCAGGCGGACGTGGCAGAAGTATTCCTGGCCCGCGGTGATGACGGTGAACTGAGCCGCATCATCTTGCCGGTACATGGCTATGGCCTGTGGTCTACCTTGTATGGTTTCCTGGCTCTTGAGCCGGATGCCAACACCGTGTCCGGCCTGGGTTTTTACGAGCACGGTGAGACTCCGGGGCTCGGTGGTGAAGTAGACAACCCGAAATGGAAAGCCCTGTGGGAAGGCAAAAAGCTTTACGGTGAGCAGGGTGAAGTGGAAATCCAGGTGGTCAAGGGTTCCGTGGACAGCAAAACGCCGAATGCCGAACACAAGGTGGATGGTCTTGCCGGTGCGACCCTGACCAGTAATGGTGTCAGTAATCTGCTGCGCTTCTGGGTTGGCGAAAACGGTTTCGGTCCTTACCTGAAGCGCATGCAGAAAGGTGAAGCGGTCGTACAGCAGGAAGGAGACGCGTAATGGCGGAGAAAACGAAGGACATCCTTTTAGGTCCGATTTTCGACAATAACCCCATCGCGCTGCAGATTCTTGGTATCTGCTCCGCCCTGGCGGTAACCAGTAACCTGAGCACGACGGTCACGATGTGTATTGCATTGACGACCGTAACCGCGTTCTCGAACTTCTTTGTGAGCTCAATCCGGAATTATATTCCGTCCAGCATCCGCATCATCGTGCAGATGACCATTATTGCCTCGCTGGTAATTGTGGTAGATCAGTTCCTGAAAGCCTATGCCTATGGCATTTCCAAGCAGCTCTCGGTGTTTGTGGGGCTGATCATCACCAACTGTATCGTGATGGGCCGGGCAGAAGCCTTTGCCATGAAGAACCCGCCGATCCCGTCTTTCCTGGATGGTGTGGGTAACGGTCTGGGTTACTCGGTGATCCTGCTGGGTCTGGGCTTCATTCGTGAACTGCTGGGTGCCGGTAGCCTGTTCGGTCAGCAGATCCTGACCAAGGCTGCGGATGGTGGCTGGTTCGTGACCAACGGCATGATGCTGTTGCCGCCCAGCGCGTTCTTCCTGATCGGCCTGTTCATCTGGGCAATCCGGACCTGGAAGCCTGAGCAAGTGGAAGAAGATACCTTCAAGATGAAGCCACACACCCGTGTCAGCGACGCGTTTTAACGGAGACGAGGAATGTTTGAACATTATCTGAGCCTGTTCGTCCGCGCCGTCTTTGTTGAAAACATGGCGCTGGCCTTCTTCCTGGGCATGTGTACCTTTATTGCCGTGTCCAAGAAGATCCAGACCGCGATCGGTCTGGGGGTTGCGGTGGTAGTGGTACTGACTATCACCGTGCCCGTGAACAACCTGATTCTTACCTATCTGCTGGATGAGAACGCCCTGGCCTGGACCGGGATAGAGTCTCTGGCCAGCCTGGACCTGCGCTTCCTGGGCCTGCTGAGCTATATCGGTGTTATTGCCGCGCTGGTACAGATTCTGGAAATGACCCTGGACAAGTATGTGCCCAGTCTCTACAACGCCCTGGGCATCTTCCTGCCGCTGATTACTGTGAACTGCGCCATTCTGGGTGCATCCCTGTTCATGGTTGAGCGTGACTACACCTTTGGTGAGTCCATGGTCTACGGTGTCGGCGCCGGGGTTGGCTGGGCGCTTGCCATTACGCTGCTGGCCGGTATTCGCGAAAAGCTGAAATACAGCGATGTGCCGGACGGCCTGAAAGGTCTGGGTATCACCTTCATCACCGTAGGGCTGATGTCTCTCGGCTTCATGTCTTTTTCCGGCGTGCAGCTGTAAGCGAAGGGGTTGAATCATGAGTTTTGAGATTATTCTCGGTGTGGTCATGTTCACCGCCATTGTGCTGGCACTGGTGGCGGTGATCCTGATGGCCCGCTCCCGGCTGGTGGCCAGCGGGGATGTGCACATCAACATCAACAGCGATGAAGAAAAATCCATCGATGCCCCTGCTGGAGGCAAGTTGCTGGGGACCCTGGCCAATCAGGGTATCTTCCTGTCTTCTGCCTGTGGTGGCGGTGGTACTTGTGCCCAGTGCAAATGCAAAGTGCTGGACGGCGGTGGCGATATTCTGCCCACCGAAGAAGGCCACTTCACCAAGGGCGAGATTCGCGACGGCTGGCGCCTGAGCTGCCAGGTGAATGTGAAGCAGGACATGAAAATCGAAGTTCCGGAAGAGTTCTTCGGTGTGAAGAAGTGGGAGTGCGAGGTTATCGCCAATGATAACGTTGCCACCTTCATTAAAGAGCTGACCCTGAAGCTGCCGGAAGGTGAGAATGTGGACTTCCGTGCTGGCGGCTATGTGCAGCTGGAAGCGCCGCCGTTCGACGTGAAATTCTCTGATTTTGATATCAGTGAAGAGTACCGGGGCGACTGGGAGCGTTTTAACTTCTTCGATCTGAGCTGCAAGAACAACGAGGAAGTAATTCGCGCTTATTCCATGGCCAACTATCCGGAAGAGAAGGGCATCCTCAAATTCAACATCCGGATTGCCACGCCGCCTCCGGGCTCCAAGGACATTTCTCCGGGCATCATGAGCTCCTACGTGTTCAGCTTGAAGCCGGGTGACAAAATTACTGTGTTCGGGCCCTTTGGTGAGTTCTTTGCCAAGAAGACCGATGCGGAAATGGTCTTCATTGGCGGTGGTGCCGGCATGGCGCCCATGCGCAGTCATATTTTCGATCAGCTGAAGCGTCTCAATTCCAAGCGCAAGATCAGCTTCTGGTACGGTGCCCGAAGCTGGCGTGAGACCTTCTACAACGATGAATATGACATCCTGGCTGAAGAGAACGATAACTTCGAATGGCATCTGGCGTTGTCTGATCCCCAGCCTGAAGATAACTGGGATGGCCTCACCGGCTTTATCCATAACGTGCTGTACGAGCAGTATCTGAAGGACCATCCGGCCCCTGAAGATTGCGAGTACTACATGTGTGGGCCGCCGATGATGAACGCCTCGGTGATCAAGATGCTTGATGATCTGGGTGTGGAACCGGAAAACATCCTGCTGGATGACTTCGGCGGATAACACCGAAAGCGCCGACCAAGGGTCGGCGCTTTGTCGTTTAGCCCCGGTTTTATGTAGGAGCTATGCTTG
>NZ_JABURH010000086.1:36602-49210 GCF_014762765.1 Alcanivorax sp. | reverse complement strand
AAGGTTCGAGTCATGCACAGCAAAACCGGCAGGCTCCTCCAGGTTTTCGTTACTCGCGCCTCGCTGATCCTTGCCTGTGGCCTCTACAGAACGTTGAACTCCCTTGGATCATGAGTATGTCCCGTCTAGTTGCCGTTCTCGTCGTTTTCTCCGTCACGCTGCTTAGCGGTTGCGATGACAGCAAAAATCGTCTGTCCGTTCTCAGCGGCCCGACCATGGGCACTACCTGGAGTGTGAAGTTCAGTGGCACGCCCAAGGAAGGCGTAGACGATCTGAAAGCGGATATCGAGGCGGCTCTGGAACAGGTCAACGCAGAAATGAGCACCTATCGGCCGGAGTCCGATCTGAGCCGTTTCAATACGGCGGAAGCGGGCACCCTGATGGAGTTGCCTGACGATACGGTCAAGGTGCTGTCTGCGGCGTTCAGTATTTCTGCTATGACCGACGGGGCCTATGACGTGACCGTGGGGCCGCTGGTGAACCTGTGGGGGTTCGGTCCGGACCCGGACCGTTTCGAGCCGCCCTCGGAAGACGAGATCAGCGCCGCCATGGTGCGGGTTGGCTGGCAACAGCTGCTGCTCAATGACAATGAGCTTCTGCAGCCCGGCGATGTCTATGTGGACCTGTCTTCCATTGCCAAGGGCTTTGCCGTGGACAAGGTGGCAGATTTGCTCGAAAGCCAGGGCCTGAAAAACTATCTGGTTGAAGTGGGTGGTGAACTGCGCGGTAGTGGCAGCAAACCTTACGGGCAGCCCTGGCGGGTGGCCGTGGAACGGCCAATTGCCGGTGTGCGTGAGGTGGAACAGGTGGTCGCCCTGAAAGATATGGCCGTGGCCACCAGCGGCGACTACCGCAACTTCTTCGAATCGGATGGGCAACTGTATTCACATACCCTGGATCCGAGAACCGGTTATCCTGTGGATCATATGCTGGCATCGGTGTCGGTGCTGCACGAAAGCGCCATGATGGCTGACGGTCTGTCCACTGCCATGACCGTACTGGGCCCGGAGGCAGGTATGGCATTTGCCAAACAGCACGAACTGGCCGTGTTTTTTATTGTCAGAAAGGGTGAGGGCGTAGAAGAAATTTCCACGCCTGCCTTCGATGCAATCGTGGAGGAGAAATAACATGTTGATGACCATTATGGCCGCAGTGATCTTTATCGGCCTGCTTTTCACGGCCATGGCGGTCGGCGTGATTCTCTCCAACAAGCCGATCAAGGGCTCCTGTGGTGGCCTTGCCACACTGGGCATGAAAGAGGGTTGCGAAATCTGCGGTGGTGACCGGGGCAAGTGCGAGGAAAACACCCAGAAGGTGGACGGTGAAAAGGCCGCGGCCCTGGGCAAGGACGTGATGAAGATGTGATGCCAAGCCTGCCCAGCAAAAGCCCGCCTCTTGCGGGCTTTTTTGTGTCTGGCTCTTCAGGGCAGGAAAAATCATTTTTTACCACAGAGGGCACAGAGTTCACTGAGAAAAAGAAAACATCGGGGCTGAAGTGCGTGGGAAGCATTGTTTCATGCTAACGCGCCGCAGGAGAGATCAGGTTTTACCTCTGTGACTCTGTGCCCTCTGTGGTAAAACACCATACCCCCCCAACGTGGCTAAACGCTCAACACCACTGCTGTGCGCAGCTTGGCCTGGCCATACTTGCGCATCTGATCGAACTTTTCCCGGGTGATCGGCACATGCTGGCAGTCCAGCGGTACCTGGTCCTCGCCCGGGTCCGGGTCGTGAATATAAAAGCATTCCTCATCGCTGCCACTGATTGCCACCCAGTGTGGGGCCTTGCGGCCATCCAGGCGCCAGGTACTGATCAGAACCAGCACGATGTTGCCGGCGGAGATGGCGTCGTCCAGGTCCGCGGCACTGAAATCCTCGTAGCAGACCGGCAGGGATTGCGCCTTGCAGGCCTCCACGAAATAGTTGTGCAGCGTGGTGATCACCGCCTTCTTTTCAGGGTCACGCACTGAATCGACAAACAACGGGCCGGTCTGATTGCACCAGACACGTGCCTCAAGGCCTCGTTGACGAGCGGCCAGAGCCAGCCCCATGGGATGGCAGCCACCATGGCCGGCGGTCATGAAAATGGTGGTGGCTTCGCGCCATAGCAGCAGTTCTTCGGTGGTGCTGGGCGGTTGCTGCTTGAGCGCCGCCAGCGCCATCATCAGACAGGCTGGCCCGCAGGTGAACGGCGTGGTCTGTTGCACCCATGGCAGGTGAAGCCGTTCCGCGTTATCGGGCAGGTAGAGAAGCCGCTTCTGATACCGCAGAGCGTCCTGGTGGTCTTCGTAGTAATCCGGCGTCTGGGCAAAAAGGCGGTAGCCGCGCTTTTCGTAGAGAGCGATAGCAGTGGCGTTATCCTTGCGCACTTCCAGGCGCAGATAGGGGCGGCGCTGTTGCAGTGCGTAGTCTTCTGCAGCTTCCATGAGTTTTTCCCCCAGATTGCGTCCCCGTTGCTGCGGATCCACGGCGATGGAGTAGAGTCGCGCCAGGCGGGTGCCAGGTTGCAACAGCACCAGCACATACCCTGCCAGGGTGTTGTCATCATCAATGGCGACGATCAGACCGCTGTGTTGGCGTTTGATCCATTTACGAAAGCTGCGTCGGGAAAGACGGTCCGATGAGAAACAGCGCTGTTCCAGCACGGTCAGGGCGTCCAGGTCATCGGTGGTGGCGGGGCGTAGCTGAAAGCGGTACATAAAGCGGGTTCCAGAAGATGTCCCAGCATAAGGCAGGGAACCGGCAGATCGCCAGTGGTATTGCGGCTGTGGTGACAGAATGTCTGCCACGGCATACTGGTGGAAATTTGGAGGGTGGAAATGCAGAAACAGGACCCGGTTCGTGGGTTGATATTGTCCGGGGGCGGCGCCCGTGGCGCCTATCAGGTCGGGGTGCTGGCAGCGATTGCTGAATTGCTGCCTCGCGGGGAGCCAAACCCGTTTCCGATTATCTGCGGAACCTCGGCAGGGGCGATCAATGCGGCGTCACTGGCTGCCAATGCCGGTAATTTTCGCACAGCGATTCGCGGGCTGGAGCGCGTCTGGGCCAATATTACCGCCGAACAGGTGTACCGCACGGATACCTATGCGTTGCTGAAAGCGGTGGTCCGCTGGCTGTTTTCCGGTGTCACCACCGGCAAGACACCGGAACGCAGTGCTCTACTGGACAATATGCCGTTGCAGCGTCTGCTTACCCTGGTGATCAATTTTCGCCGTATTCGCGAGAACCTGGATCAGGGCCATTTGCGCGCTCTGGCGATCACCGCATCCGGTTATGCCAGTGGTGAGTCGGTGAGTTTTTTCCAGGGTGACAGTGAATTACCGGAATGGGTGCGGGCCCGTCGCAAGGGTAAGCGCTCTGACATTGATGTGCAGCATCTGCTGGGGTCTGCGGCCATCCCTATCCTGTTTCCCGCCAGCAAGGTAGACGGTGCCTATTACGGTGATGGCGCCCTGCGGCAACTGGCGCCATTGAGCCCGGCGCTGCATCTGGGCGCTTCCCGGCTGCTGGTGATCGGGGTGTCCGGCAACATGAGTGCGGGCCATCAGCGCCAGCTAAGCGGTTATCCGTCCATGGCCCAGGTGCTCGGCCATGTGCTCAACAGCGTCTTTGTGGACACCCTGGAAGGGGATGTGGAGCGCCTTGAACGCATCAACCGTACCTTGTCTGCCATGAGTGAGCGTTCCCGGCGCAAGCATGGTATCCAGCTGCGACAGGTGGATGTGTTGAAGATCTACCCATCCCGGCCCATTGACGAAATTGCCGCCGAACACATCAAGGAATTGCCCCGGGCGCTGCGTTTCTTCCTGCGGGGCTCTGGTGCCACCCGGTCGCCGGGGGCCAGTGCCATGAGTTATCTGCTGTTCGAGCCCGGCTTTACCCGCAGCCTGATCGAGATGGGCCGCAAGGATGCCATGGCACGCAAGGAGGAAATTCTGGCGTTCTTCGCGGATCAGCCGCTCAGCGCGGCGGCTTCCGACGACGAATAACGGGGGCTGCGCCGGAAGTGGCTGACAAAGCTGGTGGGGTAGTCGGTAATGATGCCATCCACCTGCAGCTTGGCCAGCCGGTCCGCTTCAGTGAGATCATTCACCGTCCACACCGACACCTTGAGGCCGCGCTTGCGGGCCCGGCGCATTAGCGCCGGGGTCACCAGCGAATAATGTGGCATCAGCCAGTTGCACCCCAGAGCATGGGCCCGGCGGGTGGGTTGCAGGTAGCGGTACTGGCACACGTAGCCACGCTCCACATCCGGCGCCATGGTGCCGATCATGCGCAGAAAGCCGGTATGGCTGGAGGTCACCACCACCCGAGATTGCAGTTGCTGCTCATGGATCATGTGCGTGAGGCGATGGGCCAGCTGATGCAGCACCACCCGATCCGCTCCCTTTACCTCGAACTGGAAACGCATGGCCGGGCCACACAGCTCCACCACTTCCTGCAGGGAAGGAATCCCCGTAGGGCTGTGCCAGCCGGGGGTGTTACGGCGAGCATCCATGGTGCCCAGTTGCGAGCGGGTGTACTGGCGCACATCGCCGCGCATGCCGGTGGTGCGAGTGACGTCGCTATCGTGCAGCACGATCAGATGGCCGTCGGCGGATAGCCGCACATCCAGTTCCATTTCCGTGACACCAGCCTCCAGAGCTACATGAAAGCTGGCCAGGGTATTTTCCGGGGCTTCGCCGCGGGCGCCCCGGTGGCCGACCAGTGTCGGGTGGCGAGGGGCTGTGTTGGGTGCTGTCATCGCGATAGTCATGCCGCCATTGTTTTCGAGAAAGATGACAGTGCTGTGACCTGGACACAAGAGGCAAAATTGTCATTTTTATGACATGGGCGGGGCGTAGCGTGCACGCTGCATGGAATAGCCGGGAGAACGGTTTGGCAGTACTGAAACGCTATGTGCATTTTTTTATGATGAGCTGGCTGCCGGCCTACGATGGCCGGGCAGGGCGGTTCTCCCTGCAGCGACTGCTGGTGATGACGCTGTTCTGGCCACTGTTCCTGCTGGTGCAGGCCATCAATGGCCTGGGCCTGTTGCTGGATCATTTGCTGTTCCCGGATTTTCGCCGCGTGGAGGTTCGCGAGCCGCTTTTTGTGGTGGGCGTGCCCCGCAGCGGTACCACCTTCCTGCATCGTCTGCTGGCCATGGACGAACGCTTTACCACCACGGCCCTGTGGGAACTGCTTTTTGCCCCGTCGATTACCCAGCGCTATTTCTGGACCGCTATTGCCCGCCTTGATGGAGGGATTGGCCGGCCGGCGGGGCGCTTGCTGTTATGGATCGAGCGGCGTCTGCTCGGCGGTTTGGATGGCGTGCACAAGACCGGGCTGCTGGACCCGGAGGAAGATTACCTGGCATTGATTCCAGTGTGGGGCTGCTTCCTGCTGGTACTCGCCGTGCCGGTGCCGGCCCTGTGGCGTCTCACCTATCTGGACCGGGATGGCACCGACAAGGAAAAGCAGCGGCTGATTGCGGCCTATCGGCGCTTTGTGCAGCGGCATCTTTATTTTCATGGCAGCCACAAACAGTTGCTGTCCAAGAACCCGTCGTTCACGCCCTGGATGGCGACCCTGGCGGAGGCCTTCCCGGATGCCCGCTTTATCGGTTGTGTCCGCAACCCCAGCGCGGCGGTGCCATCACAGATCAATTCCATCCTGATTGGCGCGCGCCTGTTTGATGGTCGCGACACCACCGATTACTGGCGCCAGGGTTTTATGGCCATGCTCGATTATTACTATCGCCATGTGCTGGACGTGCTGGAAAGCCTGCCACCGGAACGCCAGGCGCTGTCGGTGATGGAGCAACTGGCCCCGGCGCCGGCGGACATCGTGCTGGCGTTTTATCAGCGCTTTGGCTGGCAACCCGGCACGGCTTTTCGCCAACAGCTTGACGCGCAAGACCGCAAGGCAAAACAGTACCGCAGCGGGCACCACTACTCACTGGAGGCCCTGGGTGTCAGTGGTGAGGAGTTGCTGCAAACCTTTGGCTGGGTCTACGAACGCTTTGGTTTTGCGCTTCCGCCACGAGACTGACCGATAGCGCAAGAAACCCTTTTTCACCACAGAGCGCACCGAGAACACAGAGTTAATCCATGTTTTCCCTCGGTGAACTCTGGGCCCTCTGTGGTAAAAATCCTTTTTTCTTACGTCTGTTACATCTTGTCGCAATTACACCGTCATGGCGCGGCAATGCTGTCACATTATCGACATGAGAGGCGCTGATACTGGCGCCCATGGATACCAAAGAGCTACGCATACTGTTTGTGGTGGATGCGATCAAGGGTCGGAATGGCGTCGGCGCCTACTTCCAGGATCTGGTCTCGCATCTCAAGGACCATGTGGCCCAGGTGGAACTGGTGCAGCCCTGCATGGAGGAACCGCATCCTTGCCAGGGCGCATCCATGCCGATCCCCGGCGACCCCACCCAGCGACTCTTCTTTCCCAAGGTGCGTGAACTGAGCGCCCTGGTCTGGGAAATGAAACCCCACGTTATCGTGATTCCCGGCCCCGGTATTTTTTCCATGATCGGTTACTGGATCGCCCGCAAGTGGGGCATCCCGGTCTGCGTCACCTTCCAGACCGATTACAACCGGCTGGTGGAATTGTACTGGGGGCGCCGCCTGGCCAGGCTGGCCGGTGGCCTGCTCAACTGGGTCAACCGCACCCTGTTCCAGGGCAGTGAAACCGCCGCCACCATCTGTGAATCCATGATCGCCCAGGCCCGCGCCGCCGGTGCCCGTAATCCGCAGTTGGTGGGCACACCGCTGGCCCGGGAATTTGTGAACACGCCGGTCACCCGGTTGCATGACAGCGTAAGGCGGGTCTGTTATGTGGGCCGGCTGGCGGCGGAAAAGAATATCGAATCCTTCCTGGCCCTAGCCGAGTCACGGCCGGATTTGCAGTTCGAGGTGGCCGGTGACGGGCCACTGCGCAGCAAGGTAGAACAGGCCTGCAAGGGATCCGCCAACCTGACCTTTCATGGCTGGTGTAGCCGCCAGCAGGTGGTGGAGATTCTCGATCGCTGCCAGGTACTGGTGCTGCCGTCATCGGTGGAAGCCTTCGGTACCGTGGCGCTGGAAGCCATGGCCCGGGAGCGGTTGGTAATCACCACACCGGCTTGCGGCATCAACGAATGGCCGGCGCTGGCAGCGGGGCTGTGGATCATGGAACCGCAGGAAAGCCTGAACCAGACCCTGGACCGGTTGCAGTCGCTGAGCCCGGTAGTACGCGACCTGAAGGGGAAACAGGCCCGGCAGGCGGCACTGGCCATGAACCGGGATGCCATCGAGCACTGGGCTGGGGTGCTGGGCCAGTGTGCCCAGATGGTACCCGCTGCCAATCGTTCCCTGCCTTCCCCGACACTGGCGCTGCTGCGTCGCTTGAGCAGCAACTATGCCCGCAGCGCCCTCTGAACCGCTACCAGCGCCTCGCGCCCTGGTATCCATCCACGATGTGATGCCGGAAACCCGCCAGCAGGTCAGCCAGATTCTGGCTCTGCTGCCCCAGACCCCGCAGTCGGTGACCCTGCTGGTGGTGCCGGGGCGGGATTGGCAAACGGCGGATCTGGACTGGCTGCACCAGCTTCAGCAGCAGGGATACCCGCTGGCCGGCCACGGCTGGCTGCATCGCTGTGAGCCACCTATCAGCCTTTATCATCGCCTGCACAGTCTGCTGCTGTCGCGGCGAGTGGCGGAGCACCTTTCTTTGTCTGCCAGCGGTATCGAGGCGTTGATACGCAATTGCCACCAATGGTTTGTGGATCAGGGGCTGCAACCCTGCGAGCTGTACGTACCCCCGGCCTGGGCCATGGGCGCGATTAATCGCCAACAATTGGCGGACATGCCGTTTCGTTTGTTCGAAACTCTGAGCGGTGTTTACGATGCGCAAGCACAAAAGATGCATCCGCTACCGCTGGTGGGCTTTGAAGCCGATACCTCGTTACGGGAGTGGTTGTTGCGCGGTTTTAATCATCTCAATTGGCGCAGGGCCAGTCACACGGATCAGCCACTGCGTATTGGCATTCATCCCCAGGATCTTTCCTTGCGGTTGCGCAATCAGGTCATCCCAATGACACAGGCGGTGTCGGCCAGCCTGGGGTACCAGGAAGCTGTTGTATCACATCCCGCCCATAGCTCTATCTGAAAAAGAGGTTCATCGCGGAGTAGAGGGAAAGTGGTACAGGGTCTGAGGTCTGACCCGTCTGAATTTCCCTCAATGCGCAATGAACCAAAAAAAGCACCCGCCGGGTGGCGGGTGAAGGCGTTGCAGGCGTTTTCCGAAGGCACACAATGGACATGTGCGGATAGTGTTATGCACACGATGGCCTGCAAGTGCATTTATCCTACCCCACACTCTCTTACCTTTCTTTGGTTAAAAATCAAAAGCTGGCTTTGCCGTTATTGGTTCATGCCCAAAAGATAAATGCAGCTTTTGATAGAACCATTCATGTTTTTGTTTTTCTCCAAGATGCTGATTTTTATAAGCAATAATTGATCTCGACAAGATTTATTTTTTGACAAGATAGCTTTTGGCTTTTTTCTGTTTTTACTTCGTTCTTCTCCGAATAGGGTGACTGCGTCGCGTGGGATTTGTCCCGGACAGTACCGGCATTCCGGTGGATCTGTAGTGCGGTAGTGCCATCGGTCAAAACGCAAATAACAGACCTTTAATAACGGAAAACGGAGAAACAGCATGTCTTTTAAAAGCATGAAAAAACAGGTTGTGAGTGCAGCAGGTCTCGTCGCCTTGCTCAGTGCAGGCCAGGCCATGGCGACCAATATTGATCCCGGCACCGGAAATTATACTTTCCAGGGGAGCGATATTGAGGTGACAAAAACTATTTTCGGCATCCCGGTAACCCTTTCCTGCAATGTAGAACTGGATGGGGCCGTGGATGTTGATGGTAACGGCACGGTGTTTATCGATGTGACCGATGGTCGGATGCTGCCAGGCGGTGATAGCAACTGCAGCAGCGTTGACCTGCAGTTCAGTGCGGGTAACTGGTATGCCAGTGAGCAGAGCACCACCACGGCGGGGATTCCCGAAACCAGCCTGCCCAGCCCTCGCCTGGGCACGGTGATCACCGGTCAGTTCAATAACGTGCAGGTGGATACGCCTTTGGGCTACTGCAGTGGCTCCATTGTTGTTAGCTATTCCAATGGTGCCACTGTCGGTGCGCCGTCCAGCTTCAGTTTCACTGGCGCGGCGCTGGGCACCTCCGGCTGCACCATGGATGGTGTGTTTGAAGCCACCACTGATGTGGATGTCTGGCAGTAAGCGCTCCATGAAATCCTGAAATAGGCTGACGCTTATTTCATACCCTGGAACGCCCGGTGCTTTGCAACGGGCGTTCTTTATTTTTTTGGGGGGGCGATTATAAATTGGTCAACAAGAAAAAAGGCGGATCCGAGGATCCGCCTTTTTAATACCTAGTGTTTGATTACATCCGATCTATATTGGAGTTGGCTACCGTAGGCGGGCAGTCGCATTTCCATTCTCCCTCCCTGCTCTAATCCAGTAGTGAAATAAGAAAAAAGGTTTGAAACCAATGGCACATCATTCGTGTTGAACTGGCTGATGTGCATGGTGCCGTCCGGGTTGAAATGGATCTCGCCAGAGAGGTCCAGGCTAATGGGTAGGTTATAGATTTCATGATACCAGTCGTAGAAAATGAAAGGGCGTAAGTCCAGACTCTCCTGCAGGGCAAGTGCATCCACGAATAGATCAATGCTGGCTTCCAGTACCGGGTTGCCGTCTACGTCCCGAATCCAGGCCGAGATAGGCTGATTGCGCAGGCAGGGGGATTGTGGCGTATCCACACAGTCCGGGTCGGCCTTGGCATAGCGCATGCGCATGACCTGTGGTCCGGTATTAACCCCCAAAGACAACTGTCCGTTAACTGCCAGGGCTCTGACAGCAAGGGAAGTGGCAAACACCTGGGACGGCCAGAGTTTGACGGCAACGGCTTCTTCCTCCTCATCGTACTGACCCATCTCGGCGACTACGGCGCTGTTCAGGTAGACAAATTTCTGCGTCGGACAGGTCATGGGGGCTTTCGTTATGGTGTAACCGCAACCTGTGTTGATACCTGTGATAGTGAAGCTGCTCTCACTGATATCTGGTGAGGTAGACAACAGCTTGGCGCTATTGGGTGGCGGGGTGAGGCCGTCGGGATCGTAGCAGGGCGCTTCGGGGGCACTGCAAGCATGGGGGTCCAGCGGCTGGTTCCCGGGGCCAGCTTCTTCCATGGTGTAGTTGCGCTTCTCAAAGATAGCGGTTGCAGGGTACTCGTCAGGGAAGGGTTCCGGACGGTCGTGGATGAAGTTGGCATTGGTATCGGCGCTGGGGGCCTTGAGAGCCATGATGACATTGTCGTTTGGCGCCGCTCCGCGGAAATACTGCTGCAAATCCTGACCACCAGTGTCGGGTTGGGCAACGGTTTGTGATGGTAAATCCGCATCACTGAAATTTTCCAGGGATACCTCCTGCAATTGGGTTTGCAGCGGCAGATCGTCGCTATCACAGATTGCCTGGCTGCCATCACAGAGCACATTGCCGCCACCATTGAAATCATTGGTGGAATGCAGGGTGTAGCGATACAGGCGGTTCTCCTGCCAGGGGGTGGCGGGCCAGAAGGTGATCCGGTTGCCTTCCACTTTCAGGTCGCCGTCAACAGTGCCCAGTACGGTATTGTTGTTATCGACTTCGTGCACCTCAAAAGTGGTGCCGAGCTGCACGCTTTCTGGCAGAAGGGGTTTGGACGTTTGCACGATGATGGGGCGATCTGCTGGCAGGGGTGTTACCGGTAGCAGATCTGCCGGGGCCCGCTGTTCCGGGGGGAACTCCGCTCTATCGCTGAACCCGGTGTAGGCCTCTCTGAGGCTATCCAGGCATTGGCCGGCGATATCATTGGCCAGATTTTGCCGGGTGTTATCCAGTACACAGGGAAAGCCCGGGTAGGCAGACAGAACGACCGGAGCTCGCTGGTTATTTACTGTCACGGGTGGGTCGTACTGGCCGGTAGGATTCACGTGCAAGGCTTCGTGGAAGCGCGGTTGCTCCGGCAGGGCAAAAGTGAGCGGGGTATCCGTCATGAAGGCGTTGCCGGCCAGATCGGTCAGCCCCTCGCCCAGGGTAATGTCATAAACATAATCGGTACGGGTTGAATAATCCGATTGGGTTGGATGCTGCAACCCGTTTTCCGGTCGCAGGATAATGGCTGCACCGTCCTGTTCCAGGCTGTATGGAATGTCGGCGCCATTTTCCTGCAGTGTAATCCGGCTTTTGGTTACGGTTGCCGGGTCCAGCGGCTCACTGAAGTTCAGAACAATGGGGTCGCTGGACAGGTGGGCGGATGCGTCTTCACCGGGGGCCCAGCTTTGCAACTCCGGGGGCGTGCTATCAGCCACTTGCTGCGGTGGGTTCTGCTGATCCCGATACGCTTCCATGTGGAAACTCAGGGTGCCATACCCCAGTTCCTGGCCGAGGATATTCGGCTCCACCACGCTGACCGCATCAATGGTCATGATGCCGTCGACCACCAGGGCGGTGCCCACCAGTTCGATGTGCAGAATGTCCTGAGTGACGCCGCCGTTGGCGGTGGGGTCTTCCGTGGACATGGCCACATCCATGAACAGACGCACCTGGCGCGGCGCATCGGCGCGCTGGGTATAGCTGTTGGGCATCAAGTAGCCGCTGGCATCGGACAGGAAGTGCACGTTGACGGCGCCGGTGCTGAAGCCGGCCGGCACTTCACCGCCGATATTCACGTCGATATTGCTGCCACTGAGCAGGGTGTCACGGGGCACGGTGAAGGGGGTGACCTCCGGGTAATTGGGTACGAAGGCCAGGATCGCCCGCACGTCGCCGCCTTGCTGGGTGGCGTTGTCGTTGCCCAGCAGGGTGGCGTTGACCGGCACTTCGTTGATGGGCTCGCCGGTGAGTGGGGAGAGGATCGACCGGTTGGCGGAATCACTGACCTGCTGAACCATGACTTCCCGCGGGCTGGAGTCCTTGGGCGTGAGGGCGAAACTGCCGGCGCTGAACGGGTTGCCGGCGGTACTGAGCAGGCCATTGCCCAGGGTCAGGGTGTAGGTCTGCCCCGGTTGCAGATCGTCCTGCGGGTCCAGGGTCAGGTAGGGGCCATCCACCAGTACCCGTGCGCTGACCAGGTCGCCACCGGGGCCGGTCAGGGCCAGGGTGTCGCCGTTGCTGTCACCGTACTGCACGGTGGCCTTGTCCAGCGGTTGGGTGAATTGCAGCCGGAAGGTGGAGAAATCCATTACCGGCAGGCTCTGGCCATCCGGAATCAGGCGGCTGAGTGTGAAGTCCGCATCGGCCAGCACCTGGTTGCGGGGGCCTTCCTCCAGGGCCCGGGTGGTGAAGGCGATGGTGCGCCTGCCGGCGATGCCGTCGGCCAGTTCCATCTCGTCGAGCACCAGAGTGTAACGGGACAGCGGCAGCAGGGTTTCGTCCGGCGTTAGTGCCAGCCCGCGTCCATTGTCCACTTCTTCAAGGCTGAGGCCCACGGTGGGGCCATTGCTGCCGCCACGGTGCAGGCTGATGTGGTCCAGCGGCGCGCTGTCGACGACCGGGCTGGTAAAGCGCAG
>NZ_JABURH010000086.1:20021-36054 GCF_014762765.1 Alcanivorax sp. | reverse complement strand
ACGCGGAACTCGGCGCCCAGGCGGGGTATCAGGATGTCCTGAAAGTTCAGGTTGGCCTGGTCCTTGATGGTGTCACTCTCGAACTCGTTACTCAGGTCAGACCAGGTCTGGTATTCCAGGGTCAGGCCCACACGCCAGCGCTCCTGGCGGTACTGCATGCCCAGTGCAGTGATATCCGGCTGGTAGGCGTCCAGAGTGGCGATGGCCAGGTTCAGGCCCGGGCTGGGGATGGTGCCGGGAATGATGGTGGTGGCTTCCACCCTGGTTTCGGTGTTGGAGTGGCCACGGAAGGAGAGGGCGGTTTCTATGCCGTCAAAGGCGCAATCGCCGCCGCCACAGAAGGTTTCCGCCCAGTTCACGTTGAGGCCGAAGATCGGACGGATGGAGGGCTTGGCGCTCACATTGAGGCTTTCCAGGCTGGTATTGCCCTGCAGGTCCGTATAGGTGTCCAGTTGCGCATCCGCATGCAGGGTAACCCGGGCGGAAAAGCCCGCATCAATGCCGCGCAGGATTTCCGTGGCGCCCCCCAGGTTGAGAAACAGTGGTTGACGACCGTAGGTCAGGTACTGGGCCTCGTTGGAGGTGCGGGAACGGAAGGCCAGCATTTCCTCACCATATTTCTCTACCCCGGCCATAAAGCCGAAATAGATGGGGTGATCGCTCTTGGTCAGCGAGCTGAGGTTGGTCTTCATGCCGATCAGGGCGTGCTGGGAGGGCGTGTCCTGAATCACGTCACTGCTGCGGCCCAACGGCGCGGCACCGCCCTGGCTTTCTGCCCGCAGGTCGTGCTCGGCGTGCATCAGGCCCAGTGTCAGCTCCCCCCGTTCATCGTGGGCCAGGTAGGCCGGGTTGTAATAGGTGGCAGACACGCTGCTGTTGAAGAGAGAGAGGGCCTGGGCGCTGGCCACATCGCCGGGCAGCACGCCGTAGTTAGTGCCGATATTACCCATATTGGCGCTGACCGGTTGCATGCTGACAAGCAGGACTGACACCGTCACGCCTGTTTTAAGAAAAGATGGCATTTTCATATCACTGTTCCCTGTTTTTTTATGGTGTGTTTTTTAGTTAGTGGTTGTTTGTGGTTTTTATTGCGTTTATGTATAGGTGCGTGAAAGGGATTCAGACTAGGTCTCAACTGGTCTGCTGAAAAACCCAAAAAAACAAAAACTACTTTTAGGGAATCAAAATGACGGTGAAGCTGATAAAGGAATTCAGCGTTTTCGTGCAGCTGGTCAAAGCGGGGAAAATGACCGATGCCGCGCGGGTGCTGGGGATGTCGCCGGCGACCATCAGCCAGCGGTTACGCCACCTGGAAAAAGAGCTGGGGGTACGGTTGGTAAACCGTAATTCCAGGGCCCTGAAAGTCACTGACGAAGGGCGTGCATTATTCGAGCGACTGGACACCTTAATGGGCGATCTGGAAGACACTGCCGAGGCGGTGTCACAACTTGCCAAGGGCCCGCACGGCACCCTGCGCGTGTGGTCGACCATGGGGTTGGGGCGCAACCGGATTGCCTTGCTGGTGAAAGAGTTTATCGCTCGCTTTCCGGAAGTACCGGTGCAACTGTTTCTCGGCGACAGACCCTATGATTTCGTGACTGAAGGCCTGGATGTAGCCATTGCCATTGGCCAGCCGGAGGACTCGTCTCTGGTGGCCAGGAAGCTGATGGATAATCGTTGTTACCTGGTGGCATCGCCACAATATCTGGCTACGCATCCGCCGCTGAAAAAACCTGAGGACTTACGTGATCATGACTGTTTGATTCTTGATTGCCACGCCTCCTTCAAGGATTACTGGCCACTGGTCGATGACGAGGGCAACCGCCATGGCATCAAGGTACGCGGTCGCTTGCACACCGATCACAGCGAGGTGCTGCGTCAGTGGGTGCTGGATGGGATGGGCATTGCCTTGAAAAGTGCTTGGGACATTCAGAGTTTTATTGATGAAGGAAGGCTGGTGGAAGTGTTGCCGGAGTATCGTCCGCCGGACCTGGATTTTTATGTGGTGTATCCGGAAAGAAATTATTTGCCAGCGAAAACCCGGGTCTTTGTGGAGTTTCTGATGGACAGAATGGAACAGGCAGATGCGGCAATAATGCCGACTCGAACCGTCGATATTTTCTAAAACCTATTTTTAGGAAATTGATAGAAAGATATGTCATCCGTTTCCTTGCGAAGTGCATTAATTTCAATATACAAGGGGATTATTACTCCTTTTAGAGATTCCCCTTCAGGGTGGTCATCAGCCTGACGGGATCATCCTGCTTCCCTGACTACTTCCTCTCACGGGTTATGCGTTGCTGATCTGGTTGTGTAAACGTATTTCTGTCTTTGTGTTTATTCTTGAGCGTTTTTATCATTCGGTGGAATTCCCGGTTTATGTATTTCTTGCCGGGCGAGTTATTTTGTGACCCATCAGTCACGAAAATAACAACAACGGATAAAAGCGATGCAACGTAATCAATGGGTTTATCTGCTGTATGCCATGGCTCTGGTTGTCACCAGTACAGCCCGGGCGGCGCAGGATTACGATCAGATGAGCCGCCAGCAGCTTCGCGCTCTGGCTGATCAAAGCCGCAATGCGGTAGCTACGGATGGTTCGGAAGGCTGGCAGGTGGAACGGGTGCCGGTGGATCAGACTATTGTCGAGGGTAACTGGAACCCTGTGCCTTTCAAGCCCCGTTTTTTTGATTATCCGCCAGCCTTGCTGGAAAAGCGTTGGCCACAGCTGACACGCGCCATCCGTGTGCCTTACCCATCAGCAGCGTATCTGCGTGCCCGGCTGGAGCGTTTCCCAATTCTGAAAGCCGAGCTTGGGCCGGATTTTGATGATGACTACGAGGCATTGTCGGCGGAGATTCTGCATGCCTGGCGGCTGTTTTTTCGCGGGGATTTCCGTGCCGCCAAGGAGCACGGGGCCAAGCTGGGTGCTTTTGGCAAGCTGCCAGCGTATCTGTCCCAGTGCATCTATGCGGTTTATCTGAGTGAAACCCGCGAAGAAAAAATCGAGCTGCTGGAAGATGTGGCAAACCAGATTACCGATTACGTGGATGTACTCAAGGCCATGAAGGGTGAGCCCGCGTTTCAGCAAGACTACATGACCATGCGGCTGGGTTATGCCTTCGCCATTGCCCGTATTGCCGAGGAGGCAACGCCGCTGGAAGCGGTGATGAACAACTACATGTTCAAGGTGGCCTATGCCATTGATGACACCCTGGCCATTGACCCTGAACACCCGGTGGCGCTGGCCATGCAGGCAGCCATGGATGCCAATATCATTCGTTATGTGGGCAAATTGCTGGGTCGGCTGACGTTCGGGGCGCGTCTGAGTCGGGTGGAAGAGGGCTTTGCAGCTGCCTTTGATCAGGAGAATGATCTGGCCATCGTCCACTACGAGTATGCCAACTCATTGATCTATATTAACCGTGACCGGGATATCTACCGGGCCCTGGATGCTTTCAATACCGCTATCGGTATTCACCCGGTGTCTGCCATGGAAGCGCTGGATTCCATGTACGCTTCCAAGCGGGGGCGGGAGATTCAGGATTATTACCTGAATTACAAAAATAGCTTTCGCTCCTTCGAGCGGGAACGGCGCGAGTACATGGAAGAGACTGACGAAAATCTTTATAACGTGCTGCGCCCGCCGTTTCTGGTATCACAGTATGCGCAGGACCAGGATGCTTACATCCGGATCACGCAGCAGTGAGCAGGCGGGCGCCTCGTGCAAGGGCTTATTGTTGGGATTGCTGGGCCTTGGCCGTGCACTGGAAGGTAGTGCTCAAGGTCCAGGCGATGCAATCGCCGTCCTGGGTTTCTGTCTTGCAGGATTTGCTGGGTGTATCGGAGGGCAGTGCGCCGTTGTAACCCCAGCTCTGGCACTGGGCGGAGGCTTTTTGCAGGCCCTGCTGCCAGTCCACCTTGGGGCTTTGCATCAGGCTGTAGTCATAGGAAATGACCACGGTGCCTTCGGACTGGTTGCCATCGCTGACCATCATGGCAGAGGGGGCGGCGCAGCCTGCAAGCAAGGCGGCAGTGAAGAGAACGGATAGGCGTGTCATTGTGCGCTCCATATGCAATAGCGGAAAAACGGGAAAAGTACTTTCCGTGAGCATTGGCCTCAAGGGGCTTTCTGTAATTTTGTCCAGCGGATCAATCCCGATACCGTTTGGTCAGGTCGCCGTAGGCATCCACTCGCCGGTCGCGCAGGTAGGGCCAGATGCGGCGTACGGACTCGCTGCGCTGCATGTCTAGGTCGGCGAGCAGCACCTGTTCGTTGTCATTGTCAGCCTGAGCCAGGAATTCGCCCTGGGGGCCGCAAACAAAGCTGTTACCCCAGAACTGGATGCCACTGTCATCTTCAGGGCTTTGTTCGAAGCCGGTGCGATTGGCGACCAGTACCGGTAACCCATTGGCGATTCCGTGGGCGCGCTGGATGGTGATCCAGGCGTTGAGCTGGCGCTGTTTTTCCCCGTCGTCGTCACTGGGATCCCAACCGATAGCGGTGGGGTAGAGCAGCAGGTCAGCACCGGCCAGGGCCATCAGCCGCGCGGCTTCCGGGTACCACTGATCCCAGCAGACCAGCAGGCCCAGTTTGCCGACACTGGTTTCGATAGGGCTGAAGCCGCTACGGCCATCGTTGAAGTCGGCATCGCCGGGGGTGAAGTAGAACTTCTCGTAGAAGCCCGGATCATCAGGAATATGCATCTTGCGATAGATGCCAGCCAGGCTACCGTCCTTTTCCAGCACCACGGCGGTGTTGTGATAGAGGCCAGTGGCCCGCTTTTCGAACAGGCTGCCGACGATAACAATGCCAAGTTCCTTGGCCAGAGCTCCCAGCGTATCGGTGCTGGGGCCGGGGATGGTTTCTGCCAGGTCAAAGACCGCGGTGTCTTCGGTCTGACAGAAATACAGGCTGCGATGCAGCTCCTGTAGCAGTACCAGCTCGGCGCCCTTGTCCGCAGCATCGCGGATCAGTGCCAGGGAATGATCCAGGTTGGCTTGCAAGTCAGTGCTGTTTTTCTGCTGGATAACGGCCACGCGCATGAAATTCTCCTTCAACCTTTCCAACAGCCTGCTAGACCGCGCCACGGGGCAGTTGCATGGTGACACAGTGCAGGCTGCCATGTTGTTCAATCAATACCCGACAGTTTACCGGTGTCACGGTGCGGTTGCCGCATACCGTTTGCATGGCGTCGATGGCGGTCTGATCCGTGTCGCAGCCGTAAATCGGCAGCAAAATTTTCTCATTGGTAATAAGAAAGTTGGCATAGGTGGCCGGTAGCCGTTCGCCTTCCCGGTTGAATTGGGGGGTGGGCAGAGGCAGGGGCACCAGGGTCAGATTGTGCTGCATTGCCAGTGCTTGTAGCTCCTGCTCCATGGCGGCCAGACTGGCGTAGTGACTGTCGTTCTGATCCCGGCATTGCACATAGGCTATGGTGCGGGCGTCCACGAAGCGCGCAAGGGTATCCACATGGGCGTCGGTATCGTCGCCTTCCAGTTCGCCGTGGTCCAGCCACCAGATATCGGTGATACCCAGCTGTTCCTTGAGCAGGGCGCTGAGCTCCGCTTCGGTCAGGTCCGGGTTGCGATTGGGGTTGCGCAGGCAGTGACGGGTGGTGAGCAGGTTGCCCTGGCCGTCGGTGTCGATGGCGCCGCCTTCCAGCACCAGCGAGGGGCTGTGCAGGGGCAACTGCCAGGGCAGGCGGCGATTCAGGGTGTTGTCCTTGTCGGCATCGAATTTGCCGCCCCAGCCGGTAAAGGTGTAATCCAGCAGTTCCACGTCGCCGTTGCATTCCACGGCGATGGGGCCGAAATCCCGGGCCCAGGTATCGTTGTAGTCGGCGATGACCAGTTCAAGGCGGGTGGTATCCAGGCCGCGTTCGGCGGCAAGGGTTTCGATCCGCTGTTCGCTGGCGATATCACGGCATACCAGTCGCACCTGCTGATGGTCCAGCAGGGCGGCGAGTAGATCCAGGTAACAGTGTTCGGCGTCGGCGAGATGATTCACCCAATCGGTGTGGGTGTCAGGCCAGGCCAGCAGCACCCCCCACTGGGGGTGCCATTCAGGAAGAAGTCGGCGCATGCTCGGGAAGTCCGCTAGGAGGGTGCGATGCGCGCGAGTGTGCTACCGGCGGGCATCCCAGTCAATAGAGAAGCCGCCTTCGGATTCTTCCTCCACTTGCTCGACTTTTTGCTCGGCCTCGTCAGCCTTTTCCTGCACGTCGGCCTCCACCTGTTGCTCTGCGTCGCTGGCCTTTTTCTGGGTATCAGTGACGGCTTCTTCAGTCTGTTGTTCGGCGTCGTTTACCGCTTGGATAACTTGCTCTTCTGTCTGGTCGGCCTCCGCTTTGGTTGTCTCAGCGGTTTCTTTGGCCTGCTGTTCCAGCTGTTGCTGTTTTTTTGCCGCAGCCTGTTCGGGAGTCATTTCGCCGGCGATGATGATACGACCGGTAACCGGGTCGAAGCGGAATTCACCGTCGGCCGGGGGCTGCTCGGTGGATTGAGGCTCAGCAGCGGGTTCTGTAACCGCTTCCGGGGCGTCCTTTGTGGCACTGGTTTGTGGCTTCTGTGCTGGTTCCGGCTCAGGTTCTGGCTCTGGCTCAGAATCCTGTTGCGGGGCTTCCGGCTCAGGGACTTCACTGGCAGCGGGTTGTTCCTCGGTGGGAGCTTCTTGCTCCGTGTCGGCACCAACAAAGCTGCCGGTCACTGGGTCGAACATGGGTGGCGCTGTGCTTTCCGGCGCTGTTTGTTGTTCCTGTTCGGTATCGGTTGCAGTTTCCTCAATAGGAGGCAGTTCCTGAGTGCCGGACACCACATCCGGTGCCGTACTGGCCGGGCGATCGACCACGGTATGCAGGGTAATGCCATTTTCGAAATATACAGAGAAACCGTCGTAGTTCCAGCGGGTGATCGCCGGTGAGCCCACCGGGCCGCGGACGGAGGAGGGTGAACCGAAGTCTGCCCGTACCCGCGCCTCAGACATGCCACGTTGGGGAACTTCAGCGGCCAGTGCCGCAGCAGGCAGGGCCAGCGCTGCCGAGGCCAGCAGCGTCATTATTCTTATCTTCATTTCTTCCCCCGGCGATATGTATTTTCTTTCGATATTAGAAAGTTAGGGACGGTTATTCAACCACTTTGCCAGATCCTGAACGCGGACGCCGTTCACAAAGCAGGATTCGTAATGTAGCAGTTTTCCAGACCCGTGGTATTTGTCCCGGGTTTCGGGTTAAATGCGCTCCATGTTTCGACCTCTATCCTTTTATGTGGGGCTGCGCTACACCGGCGCCCGCGCCCGCAACAGTTTTATATCCGTGATTACGCTGATCTCCGCATTAGGTTTGATGCTGGGGGTTGCCGTACTGATCACGGTCCTCTCCGTTATGAATGGTTTTGACCGGGAATTGCAGACCCGCATTCTGGGCATGGTCACCCATTTGTCCGTGCAGGGCCGCGAGCCGGTTCAGGACTGGCAGGCGCTGGCCAGCCGCCTTGGGCACCACGATGAAATCGAAGCGGTTGCGCCCTTTGTGGAACTGGAGGGCATGCTCAGCCATCGCGGCAACGTGGCCGGCGCCATGATCAATGGCATTGAGCCTGCGGCTGAGCGCAAGGTATCCATCGTCGGCGATTTCATGGAGCAGGGTGAGCTGGAGAAGCTGGCCCCTGGTGAGTTCGGCATGGTGCTTGGCTATGGGCTGGCCCGCCGTCTGGGGGCGGAACTGGGTGACAAGATCACTCTGGTGCTGCCCGAAGCCACCATTTCTCCCGCTGGAGTGATGCCTCGTTTCAAGCGCTTCACGGTCACCGGCATTTTCAGGGTGCGGGCAGAAGTGGATTCCTTGTATGCCTACATCAATGTACAGGACGCCGCCAAGCTGGCCCGCCAGTCCGGCACGGTGCAGGGCGTGCGGTTGAAGCTGGATGATTTGTTCAGTGCTCCGGCCCTGGGCTGGACGCTACAGCAGGAGTTGGGCCACAACTACTACACCCGGGACTGGACCCGCAGCCACGGTAATCTGTTCCAGGCCATCAAGATGGAAAAGACCATGATGACGCTGTTGCTCAGCTTTATTGTGGCGGTGGCGGCGTTCAATATTATTTCCAGCCAGGTGATGCTGGTCACCGAGAAGCGCGGCAATATCGCAGTGTTACGGACTCTGGGGGCCTCGCCGGGCACCATCATGCGTATCTTCATGGTTCAGGGCACGGTGATCGGTTTTGCCGGTACCTTGCTGGGTACCGGTCTGGGGGTACTGCTGGCCACCAATGTGAGCAATCTTGCCGAATGGGTGGAGCGTGCCTTCAATACCCGTCTGTTTGACGCTTACTTTGTTAACTATCTTCCCTCGGAGCTGCAGTGGTCCGACGTGATCACCATCGTTTCCATTGCCCTGGTAATCAGCTTTTCGGCCACCCTTTACCCATCCTGGCGTGCCAGCCGGGTACAACCGGCGGAGGCCCTGCGCTATGAATGATTCCCGCAATGCCACCGGCACCGGTATCGTGCTGCAGGCCGATAAACTGGTGAAGTGCTACGAGGAAGGGAATAACGAGCTGGAAGTGCTCAGCGGTGTGGATTTGACCGTGACCCAGGGAGATATCCTGGCGATCATCGGTACCTCTGGCTCTGGCAAATCCACCTTGCTGAATCTGCTGGGTGGGCTGGACCGGGCAACTCGCGGTACTGTCTCCATCGCCGGGAATGCGCTGGCAACCATGAGTGACCGCGATACCGGCAAGCTGCGAAATCGTTATCTGGGCTTTGTCTACCAGTTCCATCACCTGTTACCGGAATTCACTGCGTTGGAAAACGTGGCCATGCCATTGCTGATTCGCGGTGAGAGTCCGGCAAGCTGCAAGGAAAGGGCGGCAGCGACGCTGAAGAAAGTGGGGCTGGATCATCGTCTCACCCACAAGCCGTCAACACTGAGTGGCGGGGAGCGCCAGCGGGTGGCCATAGCCAGAGCCCTGGTGACCGAGCCGGCCCTGGTGATGGCGGACGAGCCCACCGGCAACCTGGATGAGCGTACTGCGGCCCAGGTGCAGTCACTGATGCTGGAATTGAACGAGACGCTGGGTACTGCGTTCATGATTGTTACCCACGACCGGGAGTTTGCCTCCCGTTGCCCGCAGCAATACGAGCTGCATGACGGGCTACTGCGGCGGCTCGACTGAGTCGTCGTCTTCCTTGTCTTCCTGCTTTTCCTGTTTGCGTATTTCCCGCCGTATTGCTCTGGCACGACGGTGGGCACGCAGGTTCCAGCTACGCACCACTGCCAGCCGCCAGGCCACTTTGACGGCGGCATAGGCCAGCCCGCCAAACACCAGTGCGCATAGCATGGACCCCAGCCACAGCGGTACCAGCTGCTCCACGAACCAGGCCACGGTTATGTCTTCACCGGTATGGGGCGGCATGCCCAGTATCCAGGCGCCAATGCGGTAGGTGAAATAGAAGATTGGCACATAGGTGACGGGATTGGATATCCACACCAGTACCACCGACAGTGGCAGATTGCAGTGGAAACGCACGGCGAGCAGGGCGGCCAGGCCCATCTGCAGCGGGATGGGTAACAGGGCGGAAAAGACCCCGATAAAGGCGGCGCCGGCCAGGGAGCGTCGGTTGATATGCCACAGGTTCGGGTCGGACAACACCTCACCCAAAAAGCTCAACGCTTTGTGTTCGCGCAGGCGATCCGGTTTGGGCAGGTATTTGCGGAAGATCCGTTTTGGCATGAACTCGCGTCTGCAGACCGTAATCGGGTAACCGGAGGTTCCCGTGAATGTTGTCGGTATCCGCGTGGATATCCGGCAGGCTGGACACCACCCGACGTGTGTTATGCGTTGTCATAGCGCATGGCGGGCATTAAATAGCGCCAGAATCCTACCTGACCAGCGCCCGCGGCTGGCTATTATGCCCGTATCAGAAAAAAAGGCATACACCTTCACGGGGCTTTGTGTTTCTCAATCATCATACAAAGACTGACTGTGAAGATAGCGACTATTTTCCACGGGAGCAGGGATGCGATGGTGGTGGTTATCCGCAGCGCTGGCGGCAGCGTGTTGGCTGGGTGTGTTGTGGCCGGCTCCAGTGCTGGTGTTTGTGGCGGTTCTGGGTTGGCGGCACGGGCGGCGTTGGTTGGTATGGTTGCCGCTGCTGTGGTGTTACGGGGTGGTGCAACTGCACAGTGGTGTGTCAATGAGACTGCCGGCGTCACTGGAGGGGGTGACGCTGGCCATACACGGCAAAGTGGTGGGCGTGCCCGCCACGGTCAATGAGTTCCGTTTCGGGCGCTGGCGTTATCGTCAGAGGCTGACGCTGGATGTCTGGGGGGCGCCAGGTTGGCCCGGCACGCACCGTATTCGGGTGAATGCCTATGAGCTGCCTGTCCGGGTGCAAGCCGGCCAACAGCTGGCGTTGACAGTGAAGCTGAAGGCGCCCCGTGGTGTCTACAATGCCACCGGGCAGGATGCGGCCCGCCGGGATCTGGCTGCCGGTATTGATGCCAGAGGAACCGTGCAGGGGTGGACCGTGCTGGCTAGTGATCACAGTCTGGATCACTGGCGGCAGTGGCTGTCGGACCGGGTGGCGGAACAGGTATCCGTATCGCCGGCGGGTCGGGCGATTCTGCCGGCACTGGTGGTGGGTGATCGGTCGCGGTTGTCCTCTGAGCTGTGGCAGCAGTTCCAGATCACCGGAGGTGCCCACCTGCTGGCCATTTCCGGGCTGCATATCGCGATTGTCGCAGGCTGGTTCTGGTGGCTGGGTCGCTGGCTGCTGGGGCCTGTGTTGCAGCGGTTTTTTCCTGTTTTATCTGTCTTCACCCTGCAACAACTGGCCTGGGGGCCGGCGCTGATGGCGGCGTTGGGTTATGCCGCCCTGGCCGGCTTCAGTCTGCCCACGGTACGGGCAGTGATTATGTTGGCAGTGGTGGCGGGGGCACAGTGTACTCGCGTGGAAGTGCCATTATGGAAGAGCCTTGGTGTGGCGCTGCTACTGGTGTTGCTGCTGTTTCCCCTGTCGGCACTTTCGGAGAGCTTGTGGTTATCGTTTGGCGCCGTGGCGGCCATTGCCATGCTGGTGACAAGTCATGGCGCCCGGAGGTTGTTGATACTGTTGCCGGTCGTGATGGCGCTGGTAAGTGCCATTCTGTTCCAGCAATGGTCAGTGAGCGCGCCGCTGGCCAATCTGTTGTTGATTCCCCTGTATACCTGTGTGGTAGTGCCGTTAGCCTTGCTGGGCAGCCTACTGCAGCAGGGTTGGCTTCTGGAAGGTGCGGCTACTGGTACAGAACTGTCCGTGTGGCTGATGGCATCACTGGCATCCTGGACCGGTCACTGGCGATTGCCGTTACCTACGGTCACCAGCGGGGTGTTCGCGCTGTTGGCTTTGACCCTGTTGCTGATACCGGCGTTGCCGTTTCCGCGCCGATTGGTGCCGTTATTGCTGCTGCCATGGTTGTGCCAGCGTCCGGATCCATTGCCCGATGGTGAGTGGCAACTGGTCGCATTCGATGTGGGCCAGGGTCTGGCGTTGGCGGTACGCACCCGAGAGCATCTGCTGATTTACGATACCGGGCCGTCATGGCCCGGTGACAGCATGGCTCGCCGTATTATCCTGCCGTGGCTGGCTCGCCGTGGGCTGACGCCGGACCGCATTATTATCAGCCATGGAGACAATGATCATGCCGGTGGCATGAAGGTGTTGGCCGGTATGGCGCCGGTGTTGAGCGGTGAACCGGAACGTGTCCCGGGCAGCGAGGCTTGTAGGGCGGGGCAGCAGTGGGACTGGGATGGCGTGACGTTTACGCTGCTTTGGCCTGGGCCGGAGGTGGTTTCCGGTAACGAGTCGAGCTGTGTACTGCAGGTGTCAGGGGTCGGGAGCTCGTTGCTGATCCCCGGTGATATTGGCAAGCAGAGCGAGTATCGAATGCTGGGTTCGCTGCCGCGCGCGGATTTTCTGGTGGTGGCACACCATGGCAGTAACAGCAGTACCAGTGCGGCCCTGTTGCGTCAGGTGCAGCCCGCCTATGCGCTGGTCAGTGCCGGTTATCGGAATCGTTTTCGTCATCCGCACCCGCAGGTGCTGCAACGGCTGGGCAATGCCGGGGTCACAGTTCTGCGCACCGACCGGGATGGCATGATTGTGTTTCGCTGGGGTGCCGCTGATAATGTGCCGCTTATAACAACATGGCGCCAATTTCGTGAAAGACCCTGGCATCGGCCAGCGGCCTGGCGTTTCTGGTAACGATTAACCCGACGCGCGCTCTTAAAGCGACGCCGTGAGTGAGGGGAGAAGTTAAGGTGCAGGATCTTGTGCAGTCCGGGGGTTGGATGATGCTCCCGATCTTGATCTGTTCGGTGGTGGCTCTGGCCATTGTGGTGGAACGTTTCTGGACCCTGCGTCCGAGCAAGCTGGCGCCGGCAGATACTGTGCCGCAGGTGCAGACGCTGCTCAAGCGGGGTCTTCTCAACGAGGGCAATCTGGTCAAGCTGCGTGACAGCTCGCCGCTGGGTCGCATTCTGGCTACCGGTTTAGCCAATGCCCGCCATGGTCGCGACATCATGAAAGAAAGTATCCAGGAAAGTGCCACCATCGTGGTGCATGAACTGGAAAAGTTTCTCAGCACCCTGGGCTCCATCGCTGCGATCACCCCACTGCTTGGCTTGCTGGGCACAGTGATCGGCATGATTGACGTGTTTGCCGCCATCATGATGCATGGCACCGGTGATGCGGCCCAGTTGGCTGGCGGTATTTCCCAGGCGCTGCTGACCACTGCCGCCGGTCTGGTGGTGGCGATTCCGGCCATTTTTTTCCACCGTTTCTTTGTGCGTCGCGTGGAAGAAATCACCATGGAGCTGGAGCAAAGCGCCGTACATGTGGTGGATCTGGTACACGGTGATCGTGAGGCGGATCCGGGAGGCAAGGCGTGAAGTTTCCCCGGCCCAGCCAGGAGGAAATCAGCGTTAACCTGACACCCCTGATCGATGTGGTGTTTCTGCTGCTGATTTTCTTCATGGTTTCTACCACTTTTGATGACAAGACCCAGTTGTCCATCACGCTGCCGGAGGCTGATGCGGCGCCGCTGGCGCAGTCTTCGGATCAGGTTGAGGTGACGATCACGTCAACCGGCGATTACCTGGTCAATGGCGAAAAGCTGGCGGCCAGTGACAGCAAGACGCTGCGTACCGCGTTGCTGAAACTGGGGCAGGAAAAAACCGACTTGCCGTTGCAAATCTATGCGGATGCCAATGTGGCCTATCAGTCGGTGGTTCGCGTTTATGACGTGGCCGGACAGCTGGGTTTTGTTAAGCTGTCGCTCACTACTCGCGAATCTCCCAACGAGGCACAATGAGTCAATCCTCTGTGGACGTGTGGCCGACCTATAAGCGGCTGCTCAGTTATGTCCGGCCATACTGGTTCATGCTGGTAATCAGTGTTATCGGTTATGCGATTTACGCGGCAACCCAGGCCGGCGCCGCCCAGCTTGCCGGGTTTCTCGGTGAAACTATCGTTGATCCCACTGATGCCAGGGTTCTGCTGGTCTCCATTGCGCCATTGGTATTGGTGATTTTCCAGGGGCTGGGCCAGTTCATGGGGAGTTATTCCATGAACTGGGTGGCACAGCAACTGGTGTATGTGCTGCGCAATGATGTGTTTGGCCATGTGCTGCGGTTGCCTCAGTCGGAGTATCACCGCAATGCATCGGGACGCATCATGTCGAAAATCATCTTCGACGCCCAGCAGGTCACCAGTGCCGGTACCGATGCCATCATTGTGATTATCCGTGAAGGGCTGACAGTGATCGGCCTGTCTGCCTTTCTGCTCTGGCAGAACTGGAAGCTCACATTGATTCTGGTGGCGGTGGCGCCGTTGATTGCTCTGGTGGTGAATGTCACCAGCAAGCGGTTTCGCAAGATCAGTCGTCGTATCCAGTCGTCCATGGCCAACATTACCCATTTCCTTGGCGAAGCCATCGAGGGCAGTGGGGAAGTGAAAATTTTCGGTGCCCAGGAGCAGGAAGCCAACCGTTTCCATGGGGTCAGCCGCAGCTTTGCCAAACAGAACGTGAAGCTCAATGCCAGCAAGATTGCCAGTACGGTAATCGTGCAGTTGTTTGTGGCAGTGGGTATCGGCGCCATCACCTTCCTGTATATCCGCCTTATGGGCGAAAACCTGTCCGTAGGCGGTTTCCTGTCCTACATTGCCGCCGCGGGCATGATTCAAAAACCCCTAAAGCAGCTCACGGATGTAAACGTCAAAATACAGCGAGGGGTGACGGGCGCCTCCAGCCTTTTTGAATTGCTGGATACCGAACAGGAAGAGGATGCCGGTACCTATGTGCTGCCAACCAAGGCGCGCGGGGATATCGAGTTTGACGGTGTTACCTATGGTTATGATCCGACGCAACCGGTTCTCAGGAATCTGAGTTTCTCCATCAAGTCTGGAGAAACCGTGGCACTGGTCGGGCGGTCCGGGGCAGGGAAGAGCACCATCAGTGCCATGCTGCCCCGCTTCTTCGATCCGGATCAGGGCCGCATTCTGCTTGATGGCGTACCGCTGCCGGAGATCCAGCTCACTGACCTGCGTCACCAGATCGCCATGGTCAGTCAGCGGGTGGTGTTGTTTAACGATACTGTTCGCAACAACATCGCTTATGGTGAGCTGCGAGGGGTAGATGATGCAGCGATTGAGCTGGCGGCCCGTGACGCTCACGCCTGGCGCTTTATCGAGCAGCTGGAGCATGGGCTGGATACCAAACTGGGGCAGGATGGGGTACAGCTTTCTGGTGGTCAGCGCCAGCGTATTGCCATTGCCCGGGCGTTGTTGAAAGATGCGCCGATTCTGATCCTGGATGAGGCTACCAGTGCGTTGGATACGGAGTCCGAGCATCATATCCAGCAGGCGCTTGAGCAGGTCATGGCCGGGCGAACCACCCTGGTGATCGCTCATCGCCTGTCTACCATCGAGAAGGCCGACCGGATCCTGGTGCTGGACCAGGGTCAGTTGATCGAGCAGGGCTCCCATCAGGAGCTGCTCGACAGGAATGGTCTTTACACCCAGTTGTACCGCATGGATTTTGCCGAGGAGTAGGTCGGCCATGGGCTCATTGAGCGAATGGATTCAACAAGGCTGGTACAAGGGAAGCCCCTGGCTGGTGCCGCTGCGGCCGCTTTCCGTGTTGGTGTCCTTTGAAGCCAAGCGACGGCTGCAACGGTTTCGTAAAGAGAGGTCTGCCCCGTCGGTGCCGGTGCTGGTTGTTGGCAATATTACCGTGGGCGGCACCGGCAAGACGCCGTTGGTGATTGCCCTGGCGCAGGCCGCCGTTGCCCGTGGCTTGAAGGTGGCGGTGGTGTCCCGGGGCTTCGGCGGCAAGATCGATCAATACCCCTGTCTGGTTACTGCCGACAGCGATGCCCTTGATGTGGGGGATGAGCCGGTGTTGATCGCCCGGCGCACCGGCGTGCCGGTGATTCTGGACCCGGATCGCCGCAATGCACTGGACGTGGCCATCCGCGATCACGCTCCGGATCTGGTGATCAGTGATGACGGGCTGCAACATTACGCCTTGCCGCGCAGCGCAGAAATTGTCGTGGTGGATGGGCAGCGAGGACTGGGCAATGGCCGCTGCCTGCCGGAAGGCCCACTTCGAGAGCCCGCTACTCGCCTCAAGGAAGTGGATTTCGTGGTCAGTACCGGCGGTGGCTGGAGTGGCGCGCACCCGATGATCATGCGGCCCGCAGACATCACTTCCCTGGCCACGGGCGAAACACTGGATCATCAGACATTCCTGCGCGAGCATCCCCAGGTCCACGCGGTTGCCGGTATCGGCAACCCCAAGCGGTTTTTCAATCTGCTCAGCATTCTCGGCCTGAGCGCTACGCCCCATGTGTTCCCGGATCATCATGCTTTCCAGCCTGCGGATCTGGCGTTTGCCGATGGCCTGCCGGTGCTGATGACCGAAAAGGATGCGGTAAAATGCGCTCCCTTCGCCGAACCACACTGGTGGTACCTGCCAGTGACGGCCAGTCT
>NZ_JABURH010000086.1:0-19553 GCF_014762765.1 Alcanivorax sp. | reverse complement strand
GCTCTGGAGGGGCAGGTTCCGGTGGTGATGACCCGGGAGGATCACCCTTCCGGTACCGACCGTCTTCAGGAAGTGGCCGCCAAGCTGGAATTGGCCGATGACGATATCATTGTCAATGTGCAGGGTGATGAGCCACTGATTCCGCCGTCGGTGATCAACCAGGTGGCTGCTAACCTGGCTGCCAATCCAGCCTGTCAGATGGCCACCCTGTGTGAACCTATCGAAGATGCCGATCATCTGTTCAATCCCAATGTGGTGAAAGTGGTGTTCGATGATGATGGTCGAGCGCTGTATTTTTCCCGGGCGCCGATTCCCTGGCATCGCGATGCCTTTGCCGATGGGGGGCGGGATATCAGCGGTGGCCAATGGTGGCGGCATATCGGTATTTATGCCTATCGGGTGTCTTTTTTGCACCAGTATGTGCAATGGCCGCCGGCCACACTGGAGCAACTGGAATCTCTGGAGCAGCTTCGGGCCATGGCCAATGGGGTGGCTATTCATGTGGCGCCGGCCATTGAGGCAGTGCCGGGTGGGGTTGATACCCAGGCGGACCTGGAGCGCCTGCGTGTGCAACTGGGAGGGCAGGCATGACAGTATCCGTACTCTTTGTCTGTCTCGGTAATATCTGTCGTTCGCCTACCGCTGAAGCGGTTTTCCGTGAGCGGGTGATAGCCGCCGGGCTGGAAGAGCAAATCCTTATCGACAGCGCCGGTACCGGTGACTGGCATATCGGCCGAGCCCCGGACCCACGAACCCGGGAAGCGGCGGCTCGTCGAGGCTACCAGATGGATTCCCTGCGCGCTCGTCAGGTGAGCCCGCAGGATTTCTACGAGTTTGACGTGGTGCTGGCCATGGACAATGCCAACCTGTCGGATCTGCAGGCCATGCAGCCGGCGGATGTCACTGTCACGCTCGGGCGCTTTCTGGATTACGCCAGCGGGGCTGCTGTGAGCGAGGTGCCAGACCCCTACTATGGTGGCGAGGACGGCTTTGACCGGGTGCTGGATTTGATTGAAGGCGGTGCCGACGGACTGCTGGATGCACTGCGAGAGCGCCTATGAGCCAGCTCCAGCCACCGTTAGTGGAAACGGATGCGGATCTGAGCGCACTCAATACCCTGCGCCTGCCTGCCCGTGCCCAACGACTGGCCAGGCCGGCTACCCTGGATGCCCTCGAACAGGTGCTGGCCGAACGTGACCCGGCCGAGCCGTTGCAGGTGATCGGCGAGGGCAGCAATCTGGTTATCAATGACGATTTGCCCGGTATTACTCTGTGTCCGGCCATGGACGGTATGGCCCGGGTGAAAGAGGACGCGCAGTTCGTCTGGGTCGCCGCGGGGGCCGGGGTGCACTGGGATGATCTGGTGGCCTGGACGGTGGAGCAGGGCTGGCAGGGACTGGAGAACCTGTCGTTGATTCCCGGTACTGCGGGGGCGGCGCCATTCCAGAATATCGGTGCCTATGGGGTGGAGCTGTCCCAGGTGCTGGAGCAGGTCACAGTAATGGAAGTGGCCACCGGCCGGGTGACTCACTTTGCTGCCGAAGACTGTGAATTTGCCTATCGGGACAGCCGCTTCAAAAGCCGCGACCGGGGCCGCTATGTGATTACCGGTATCGAGTTGCGCCTTAACAAGGTGCCGGCCTGTAATGTGAGTTATGGGCCTCTGAAGGAGCTCTTTGGGCATTTGCCTGCCGGAGATGTATTGCCGGCGGCGGTACGCGAGCGGGTGATCGCCGTGCGCCAGAGTAAGCTGCCAGACCCGGCGGTGCTGGCCAATGCCGGCAGTTTTTTCAAAAACCCGGTGGTGAGCATCGACAAGGCGGGGCAACTGAAAAAGAGCTTCCCGGGTCTGGTGGGCTATGAGCAGCCCGAGGGCATCAAGCTGGCCGCCGGCTGGCTGATCGAACAGGCTGGCTGGAAAGGGCGTCGACTTGGCCCTGTGGGCATGCACAGCGAGCAGGCCCTGGTGCTGGTCAACCACGGTGGTGCCACCAGTGAAGATGTGCTGGCACTGGCCTCTGCGGTGCGTCGGGATGTGTGGGAACGTTTCGGTGTCAGCCTTGAGCAGGAACCCATCCTGCTACCGTAGAAACGCGCAATTCCGCTCCGCTGTAGGAGCGTGCTTGCACGCGAAAGGTGCGGCTGCTGGCAGCCCTTCTGCAACGGAACGCCGAGCGCTGAATTTCTCACCACCGTCACAGATTGCGTAGGGTGCACTGAGCCTAAGGCGAACTGCACCATTCAAACGCCGGATCGGTGCAGTTCGCCTTAGGCTCAGTGCACCCTACGTCTTGGAAGCCGCGGGTGTTGCACCCATAAAAAAGCCCCGCTCAATGAGCGGGGCTTTTTTTATGGGTGAAGTGTCGGCTTACCTCAGGATTCTGAGGAAGCGTCCTCTTCAGCGGCTTTGGCGGCGGCTGCCGCTTCTGCCTGTTGCTGCCGGCGGCGCTGGCGCGGGTCGTTGCTGGCCCGGCCCATTTCTGCAGCGGCGGGTTTGGCTTCGGCGCGTACCGCTTTCACCTCAGTGGCCCGGCTCGGTAGTTCATTGGCTTCCGGCTTCGGGGCCTCTTTTGGCTTTTCCGCTTCACGGGGAGCCGGCGCAGTGCGCTGGTAGCCCGGTTGACGCGGATCATTGCTCGCTCGGGCCGAGGCATCACCCTCGGCGGCGCTTTCTTCTGCCACCGGTGCGCTGGCGGCCGGCTTGTCTTCCGCTTGAGCCGGAGCTGGGGCTTCTGCAGCTGGCGCCTTGGTTGGAGCGTCTGCCTTGGCCGTATCCTGCGTTTGCTGCGGCTCAGGTTGCTCAGGTGCCTTGGCTGCGGCCGGTTGCGGTGCAGCTGCGGGCTGCTCGGCTTTGGGCTCGTCGGCTTTCGGTGTTTCGGCCTGGTGAGCGTCAGTTTCCTGGGCGGGTTTCTCTGCAGCAGGCGCTGGCGCTGCCGGTTTTTCTTCCCGCTTCTCGGGCGCTTCAGCTTGAGGTTCCGCCTGAGCGTTTACTGGCGGCTCTTCGTTTGCCTGCTGCTCGGGTTGCGGCTCTGCTTTCGGCGCTTGCGGCTTTTCCGCAACCGGGGCCGGGGCGGCAGGCTGATCTGCTGTTTGCGCCTTGGCGTCTTTCTCTACCTTTTCGACTTTGGCAGTTTCCTGCGGCTGTGCCGGCTTGGCAGCGCTTTCAGTCTGAGCTTTCTCGGTTTTCTCAACCTTGGTGGCTGCCTGAGGCTGCTCACCAGCAGTCGGTTCCTGTGCCGGAACCAGCTTCGCCGGCGGATGGCCTTCGTTGTCCATCACCGTTGGCTGGGCAGGGGCGCGAGTCGATTGTGGCTTGTCGTCCTGCTTTACGTTGCGGGCCGGCTGGGCCTTCTGCTCGCCAGCGGGCTTGTCGCCATTGGCGGCGGATTTTGCCGGACGCTGACGTTCGCGCAGCGGACGGTCATCCTTGGCCTCGTTGCGACGGGGCGCCTTGGGACCCTTGCTGTCGCTGTTGCCTTCGGTGTTGTCCTGCTGCTGGGGCTTCTTGTTACGTGGCTTGTTGCCGCCATCGCTCTTGTCGCCCTTGTTGTCGTTGCGACCGTCGTTACGGTTGTCGCCGCCACGGTTGTCGTTGCGGTTACGACGATTGTCGTTACGGCCGCGACGCTCGTTGCGGTTGTCGTCCTTGTTGTCGCCGGAGCGCTCTGCAGAACGGTTGTCGCCACGATTGTCGGACTGGCGGTTGTCGCTCTTGCGATTGCCACCGTCCTTGTCGTTCTGGCGTTTGTTGCGCGGGTTGCGATTATCGTTATCGCCACCCTTGCCGCCACTCTTGCTGGCGTCCTGCTTGTTACGGTTGTCGTTACGGTTGCGGTTGTTGCCGCCGCGACCACCGCGGGTGTTCTGCTGGCGCGGGCTACCCTTGCCCTGGGGCTGGGGTTTCTTGGCCTTGGGCTGCTTGGGCTCGCTGGTAAAGATCTGCGCCAGCCAGGTGAAGAAACGGGCCAGGATGCCCAGATTCTCTGTCGTGGTAGCCGCGGGTGCCGGAGCCGGTTTCGGCGGTGGCGGGGCGGTGTCCGGCGCCATCAGTTTGACGGCCGGCTCCTGGGTCTTGATTTCGGTGTCCTGGGCGGAGGCGATATCCGCATCCTTGTTCCCTTCCAGCAGTTCCAGTTCATGGCTGGGCTGGGCGATGGTCTGGTCATCACGAATCCGTTCTACCTCGAAATGCGGGGTTTCCAGATTCTGGTTGGGAATGATGACCACACGAACATTGTGCGCATCTTCGATGGCGCGCAGGGGTTCGCGTTTTTCGTTGAGCAGGTAGGTGGCTACAGCCACCGGCACCTGGGCCTGGATCTCGCCAGTGCGCTCTTTCATTACCTCTTCTTCGATGAGGCGCAGGATGCTCAGAGCCAGGGATTTCACATCACGGATATGGCCCTGACCGTTACAGCGCGGGCAGACGATGCTGGAGGTTTCCCCCAGGCTCGGGCGCAGCCGCTGACGGGACAGCTCGAGCAGACCGAATCGGGAAATGCGCCCCAGCTGGATGCGAGCGCGGTCGGCTTCCAAGGCATCGCGCATGCGATTTTCCACATCCCGCTGGTTGCGGGCCGGGCCCATGTCGATGAAGTCCACCACGATCAGGCCGCCGATATCACGCAACCGCAACTGGCGGGCGATTTCATCCGCCGCTTCCAGGTTGGTGTTCAGGGCGGTTTCCTCGATGTCCGCGCCCTTGGTGGCACGGGAGGAGTTGATGTCGATGGACACCAGCGCTTCGGTGGGATCGATAACAATGGAGCCACCGGAAGGTAGCTTCACTTCGCGCTCAAAGGCGGTCTCGATCTGGGACTCGATCTGGAAGCGTGAGAACAGCGGGGTTTCGTCGCTGTACAGTTTGATCTTGTGCTGGAAGTCCTGCATCACCTGCTGCACGAAGCCCTGGGCCTCGTCGTAGACTTTTTTGGAATCGATCAGGACTTCGCCGATGTCCTTGCGCAGGTAGTCGCGGATGGCACGGATGATGACGTTGGATTCCTGATAGATCAGGAAGGGCGCCTTGCGATCCTTGGAGGCATCGTCGATGGAATTCCACAACTTCAGCAGGTAGTTCAGGTCCCACTGCAGTTCCTCGGCGCTGCGGCCCAGCCCGGCGGTACGCACGATCACACCCATTTCATCGGGGATGGTCAGCGCGCCCAGGGCTTCCTTGAGCTGCTGGCGTTCTTCCCCCTCAATGCGGCGGGAAATGCCACCGGCACGGGGGTTGTTGGGCATCAATACCAGATAACGACCGGCCAGGCTGATGAAGGTGGTGAGGGCGGCGCCCTTGTTGCCACGTTCTTCCTTGGCTACCTGGATGATGACTTCCTGACCTTCCTTGATCACTTCCTTGATGTTGATACGACCCTGGATGTCTTTCGGGTCTTTCTGGAAGTACTGGCGAGAAATTTCCTTGAGGGGAAGAAAACCGTGACGCTCGGCGCCGAAATCTACAAACGCGGCTTCCAGGGACGGTTCCACCCGGGTGATCTTGCCTTTATAGATGTTGGCTTTTTTCTGTTCACGGGTTCTGTGTTCGATATCCAGGTCATACAGCCGTTGGCCGTCGACCAGTGCCACCCGAACCTCTTCAGGGTGAGTGGCGTTAATAAGCATACGTTTCATGGTGCTACCACAAGGTTGTGGTGGCATGTGGCAGGGCCGGAATGTAACCGGTAGCAGACCAGGGGGAGTGCTGGCAGGCTTGTCACGGGCAGGGCGCACGCGGGGCGTGTTTAATCGCTTTCCTGGGTGATGATTGTGCCTGAGTCAGCGGCTCTCCGAGTTGTGTGCAATGTTTAGTGCGTAATCGTACTGGCAATGGGCCAGTCTGTAATGCTTCACGCTATTGCCGTGGTTAGCGTCACACAGCAATGTGTAAACTCTTGTCTGTCTGTTTTCCAGGTCGTTTGACCGGCGCTGCAGCCACCATCGTTAATGTTCAGGGTCCGTCATCGGACGCTGTTTAAATGGGTTCATCTGCAGCGTTTGCCCACACTGCAATCTGCGAATGGGCGATAACGCTTTGTTGTAGACCTGAGGCGGGCTCTGTCTTCTCGGCTATGCCGGAGCGGGCCGGACGGCGAATGTTCGCTGCGCGTCGCCGTCGCCTATATTCAGGTCGACGCTTGACTATAGCAGCAAAAGCCAAAGGGGATCAATCAGATAGGAACAGTGCAGTGAATAGTGAATAATTAATAATTAATAGTTAAAAGCTATAAAAGATCATAGGTTTATAGTTTTATTCGGTGCGGTTTCGTTGCTTTCAGGTGGTTATGCGCGGCATTCGTGCAGCTATTCATTATTCACTATTAACTATTCATTGCTCTTTTCTATAGAATCGCCGCCATGTCAGACGAGACCCCCGCAGCGGATCGTGTCAGCTTCGTGACCATCGACGAAGGCCGTCACGGTCAACGCCTGGACAATTTCCTCTTCACCCACCTCAAAGGGGTGCCCAAGTCCCGTGTCTACCGGATTATCCGTTCCGGGGAAGTGCGGGTGAATAAAGGGCGTGCCAAACAGACCACCCGGCTGGCAACGGGGGATGTGGTGCGGATTCCGCCGATTCGTACCAGCGAATCCGAAGCGCCGCCGGTGGTCAGCAGCGGGCTCACCGAGCGCCTCAGTCGGGCCTGTGTTTACGAGGATGACCAGCTTTTCATCTTCAACAAGCCCGCCGGGCTGGCAGTGCATGGCGGCAGTGGGGTGAGTCTGGGGCTGATTGAAGCCTTGCGGGTGATTCACCCTGAGGAAAAAGAGATGGAGCTGGTGCACCGGCTGGACCGGGATACCAGTGGCCTGATCATGGTGGCCCGCAAGCGCGCCTTTCTGCGCAAGCTGCAGCGGCTGATGCAGGCTGGCCAGATAGAGAAACGCTACTGGTTGCTCTGCCAGGGGTTCAAGGGCAAGGAGCGCACCATGGAGGCGCCACTGCTGAAAATGCAGAACGGCAACGAGCGGATTGTTCGTGTATCCCGGGAAGGAAAGGCGTCTGTTACCCATTTTCGCATGTTGGAGCGACTGGCGGACGCACAGTTAGTGGAGGCCACGTTGGAGACCGGTCGAACCCATCAGATTCGTGTTCATAGCCAGTTTGGCGGGTTCCCTTTGCTGGGTGATGACAAGTACGGCACCGACAAGGGTGCCGCATTATTGGCCAGTATCGGTCACAAACGGTTGTGCTTGCATGCCCGAACCCTGGTCTTTCCTCATCCCAATACCGGCAAGAAGCTGACCATTACCGCGCCGCTGGATGAAGATTTCGAGGCTATTCTGAAAACCCTTCGAGGTGCCCGGTGAACTATGATCTGGTGATTTTTGACTGGGATGGCACGGTGATGGATTCCACCGGGCGTATTGTCAGCTGTATGCAGCTGGCGGCGGTAGATCTGGGCCTTCCTTCACTGCCCGATGAAGCTGTGCGCGGCATTATCGGGCTGGGTTTGCCGGAGGCCATCGGTACCCTTTACCCGGTGCTGGACGCTGGGGGAATCGAATCCATGCGTGAGCGCTATGCCTTCCACTTTATTGCGGCAGAGACCACCCCCAGCGCCCTCTATCCCGGTGCCGAGTCGTTGTTGACCGGGCTGCGGGAAGCGGGGATGAAGCTGGCGGTGGCCACCGGTAAAAGTCGCAAGGGGTTGCAGCGGGTGTGGGGCAATACCGGGTTGGACCGTTACTTCCATGCGTCCCGGTGTGCCGACGAAAGTCACTCCAAGCCGCACCCGGCCATGGTGTTGGAGTTGCTTGATGAGATGTCGGTGCCGGCACAACGAGCTATTGTAGTGGGTGATACCACCTTCGATCTGGATATGGCCCGGGCCGCCGGCGTTGACCGTGTGGCTGTCAGTTATGGCGCTCATCCGGTAGAGAAGCTGTTGCCTTGTGAGCCTTTGGCTGTCATTGATAGATTGCATCATCTGCTGCCCGTGCTGGGGCTGGCAGGGACCGAACTGGTTACGGAGAGTCTGTAAATGGAAAATCAGTCCCCTTCATCCCGTCCCGGGAATGAGCGTGAATGGAAACTCATCGAGAAATTGCTGGGCCAGGCCCAGGAAGAGCATCGCAAATCCCGCCGTTGGGGGATTTTCTTCAAGATCCTGACTTTCGTTTACCTGTTCGTATTGCTTTTCATCATGCTGCCGGGCAAGGCTGGCGACACTATAAAGGTGGCTGAGGATCATGTGGGCTTTGTCAACGTGTCTGGTGTGATTGCCCCGGACCAGGATGCCAGTGCCGACATGATTGTTACCGGGCTAACACGGGCTTTTGAGGCAGAAAATACCAAGGCAATCGTTCTCAAGATCAATAGCCCGGGTGGCTCGCCTGTTCAGTCCAATCAGGTGTATGACGCTATCAAGCGTTTACGCGCCGAATATCCTGAGAAGAAGGTTTACGCTGCGATCACTGATCTGGGGGCTTCCGGAGCGTACTATATTGCTTCAGCCGCAGATGAAATCTATGCGGACCCGTCCAGCATCGTGGGTTCCATCGGTGTCATTATGGCCGGCTTCGGCTTTCAGGAAGCCGCGGAGAAGCTGGGTGTTGAGCGTCGCGTACTCACCGCCGGTGAAAACAAGGCGGTGATGGATCCGTTCTCCCCGATCACACCGGATGATCGTAAGCACATGCAGACCATGCTGGATGAAATTCACCAGCAGTTTATTACCGCAGTGAAGAATGGTCGCGGCGATCGTCTGAAGGCGGATGCTCACCCGGAGATCTTCTCGGGCCTGTTCTGGACCGGTGAAAAGGCCATGGATCTGGGACTGGTGGATGGTCTCAAGAGCCCCGGGAATGTGGCTCGGGATGTGGTCGGTCTGGAGGAGATGGTGAACTACAGTGTAAGCCGTTCTCCCTTTGAGGAGTTTGTTCGTCGCTTTGGTGTGTCCATCGGGGAAGGTGTCGCCAACAAGCTGGGCCTGTCAGCAGCGCCGGAAATTCGCTGAGATAGTTAGAGCTACTAGCTAGAAAAACCGGGTTCCGAAAGCGAAATCGCTTTCGGAACCCGCGCTCCTTCCTTTAAAGGGGCAGGGACATGCCTTCCGCTGCCAGGAACTCCGTCAGCAAAATCAATGGCAGGCCGACCAGAGTGTTGGGGTCGCGGCCTTCCAGTGCCTTGAACAGGACAATGCCCAGTCCCTCGGATTTGAAGCTGCCGGCGCAATTGAGAGGTTGTTCTGCGTCTACATAGCGCTCGATCTGTTCCGGGCGAAGGGTGCGAAATTGCACATGGAAAGGGTCGCAGGCCACCTGGGTTCGTCCGGTGGCGGTATTAAGCAGGCACAGGCCGGTAAGAAAGGTAACCCTTTGGCCGCTGGCTGCACTGAGCTGCTCAATGGCCTTTTCCCGGGAGCCGGGCTTTCCCAGCACCTGATCTCCAATCACCGCCACCTGGTCCGAGCCTATGATCAGGGTATCCGGGTGGTCACCGGCCAGGGCCTCGGCTTTTTCCCGGGCCAGGCGCATTACCAGTTCCAGCGGGGCTTCGCCCGCCAGCCGGGATTCATCGATATCCGGACTCTGGTGGATAAATTTCAGTCCCAGCTTGTCCAATAACTGGCGGCGGAAAGGCGAGGACGAGGCAAGTAACAGGGCAGGGGTGTCGGTCATGATTATCTCCGCTTCTGGCGCGGCAGAGTGTAGTGATTTTCCCTTGATGGAAGAAGGGCCGAGAGCCGATAAAACGGGTAAAATGGTATCGTCAGGCCTGATTTATGCACTCTGCCTGGCAATCTTTTTCCCGGTTACGAAAAACTCTTTTGGCGTCAGCGATTTAGCTGGCCACATTAACTTTGACAGGCGGGCCTTGCGGCCCTAGAATTGCGCGCTTATGTTTTCAGGGCAACTGCCACAGTTCCTCGATCCCCGCAAATACGCGGATCAGGGTCGCGTCGTTGAGGGCCAGCTTACCGTTGGAGACCTGCCACGCCTGCAGGATTACCGCGAAAGTCTGGACCAGCCGGTAGCAATATCACTGGCGTTCGGTCGTGATGAAGAGGGGCATCGGCGTATCGAGGGCGAGGTCAGCACGAAGTTGGTGCTGCCATGCCAGCGCTGCCTGGAGCCAGTGACGTGTGACGTGCAGGCGACCATTAATGTGGCGCTGGTATGGAACGAGGATCAGGCCAAGGCGTTGCCGGAGCGACTGGACCCCTGGCTGGTCGGTGATGAACCCATGGTGCTAACCGACCTGCTCGAAGAGGAATTGTTGCTGGCCATGCCGTTGGTGGCACTGCATGACTCTTGCCCGACAGCTTTACCGCACGAAAGCGGTAAACCTGAGAAACAGGAAAACGCGGATAACCCTTTTGCCGTGCTGGCCAAATTAAAAGGTCAAGGCAAGTAAATTCAGGCTGAATAAACGCCCGAGGAGTTCGAAATGGCTGTTCAGAAGAACCGTAAAACCCGTTCCAAGCGCGGCATGCGCCGTTCTCACGACGCGCTGACTTCTGCCGCGCTGACCGAAGATACCAACACCGGTGAAGTTCACCGTCGTCACCATATTTCCCCGGACGGCATGTATCGTGGCCGCCAGGTGATTCGTCAGGTCGAAACCGACGACGAATAAGTGACGCGGGAGCCTCGGGCTCCCGTTTTGCTGTGTGCCTGTTGGGCACCACGAAAATCCTCCTCCGGGAGGATTTTTTGTAAGTGGCCATTTTGTAAGCGAATAAGAAGTCACCATGTTTCCATGGGCGGAAATTTGTCAGAATAGCCGCCGCTCAATTGATAACAAGGAAACAGCCCATGTCGGTTGTGACGTTGGCGGTGGATGCCATGGGGGGAGATCACGGTCTTGCCGTGACAGTGCCCGCCGTGGCAACAATGCTTTCCCGTCAGGAACATCTGCACATTATTCTCGTCGGTCAGCCTGAACCGCTGGCAGATGCCATAAAGAAGGCTGGTCTTGATGGCCATGCCCGCGTCACTGTCCAGCCCGCCAGCGAACTGGTGGCCATGGATGATTCTGTGGCCGTAGCGATGCGCCAGAAGAAAGACTCTTCCATGCGTGTGGCCATCAATATGGTCAAGGAAGGTCGCGCCCAGGCAGCGGTCAGTGCCGGTAATACCGGTGCCCTGATGGCGGTGAGTCGCTTCGTGCTCAAGACCCTGCCCGGGGTGGATCGTCCGGCCATCTGTACTGCCATTCCCACCGTGTCCGGCCATTGCCATATGCTGGATCTGGGCGCCAATGTGGATTCCGAACCCGAACACCTGTTGCAGTTTGCCCTGATGGGGCAGGCCCTGGTCAATGCGGTGGATGGCGTGCGCCACCCTAGAGTGGCCCTGCTCAACATCGGCGAGGAAGACATCAAGGGCAATGAACAGATCAAGGAGGCCGCCGGACTGCTGCGTGATGCCCCGAACATTAATTATGCCGGCTTTATCGAGGGCGACGGCATCTTTGCCGGTGAAGCTGACGTGGTGGTCTGCGACGGCTTCGTGGGCAATGTATCGCTGAAGACCATGGAAGGCGTGGCCAAGATGCTCAAGAACATGATTCGTGAAGAGGCGGAGCGTTCCTGGTTGCGCAAGCTTTCCGCCTTGCTGGCCCTGCCGGTGTTTCGTGGCCTGAAGTCGCGCATGGACCCGGACCGTTACAACGGTGCCAGCCTGGTCGGTCTGCGGGGGGTGGTGGTGAAAAGTCATGGTGGCACCACCGTGGAAGGGTTCGCCAGTGCCCTGGAAGTGGCCGAACTGGAAGCCCGCCGCAATGTGCCAGCGTTGATTCGCGATGCCCTGGCGCCAGCAGGCAACGACGCTGCCGAATAGCACATTCATACTTTGTTGCAGGGTGAGCCGGACAGCAAAGCGCTAAGTCGGCATACTGCGACCAGATCAAATAAGGGGATAGTGAATGTCCAAAACCGCTTTTATTTTTCCCGGCCAGGGCTCGCAGAGCCTTGGCATGCTCGCTGACTTTGCCGATCGTCCGGCGGTAAAGCAGACCTTTCAGGAAGCCTCTGGCGCCCTTGGCCTGGATATCTGGGCCCTTTGCCAGGATGGCCCTCAGGAAGCCCTGAACCAGACTGAGAACACCCAGCCCCTGCTGCTCACCGCCGGTGTTGCCCTGTGGCGACTGTGGGAACAGAGCGGTGGCCCGCGCCCCGATTTCCTGGCGGGACATAGCCTGGGCGAGTACACCGCGCTGACCTGTGCGGGTGTGATGACCCTGGGCGATGCGGTACGTCTGGTGCGTACCCGCGGCCAGCTGATGCAGCAGGCCGTGGCCGAGGGTGAAGGCAAGATGGCAGCGGTGTTGGGTCTGGATGATGATCAGGTCCGCGCAGCCTGTGCACAGGCTGCGGAAGGTGACGTGGTGGAAGCGGTGAACTTCAATGCACCGGGGCAGGTAGTGATTGCCGGCTCTGCGGCAGCAGTGGAGCGTGCCATCTTTGCCTGCAAAGAAGCGGGCGCAAAACGTGCCATGCCTTTGCCGGTCAGCGTGCCGTCACATTGTGCGCTGATGAAGCCGGCGGCGGATCAATTGGCAGAAACCCTCAACGCCACCAGCTTTCATGCAGCGGAAATGCCCGTCATCAACAATGTGGATGTGGCCATGGAAACCGCGCCGGAACAGATCCGCGAGGCGCTGATCCGTCAGCTATATTCGCCGGTGCGCTGGGTGGAAACCATCCAGGCCCTGAAAGAGCAGGGTGTCAGCCACGTGTATGAATGCGGGCCGGGCAAGGTGCTCAGTGGTCTGATCAAACGGATCGACCGGGATATTGCCGCCCGTCCGCTGGAAACCGGAGAGGCCTTCGAGGTTGCTCTGAAAGGAGAATAAGGATGTCAGAAAAGAAAATCGCGCTGGTCACTGGCGCCAGCCGAGGCATCGGCCGTGCCATCGCCGAACAGCTGGTCGCAGACGGTTTTTTCGTGGTTGGTACCGCCACCTCGGAAAAGGGCGCTGCCGCCATCGGTGATGCACTGGGAGCCAATGGCGCCGGCAAGGTGCTGAACGTGACTGACAAGGAATCCGTGACCAGCACGCTGAAGAGCATCAACGACGAGTTCGGTGCACCGCTGGTATTGGTGAACAATGCGGGCATTACCCGCGACAACATCATGCTGCGCATGAAAGATGACGAGTGGGAAGATGTCATCGATACCAACCTCAATTCCCTCTATCGGGTCAGCAAGGCCTGTCTGAAAGGTATGACCAAGGCCCGTTGGGGGCGCATTATCAATATCAGTTCCGTGGTCGGTACCATGGGCAACGCGGGCCAGGCGAACTATGCCGCCGCCAAGGGCGGGGTAGAAGGTTTCACCCGCGCATTGGCGCGGGAGCTTGGCTCACGTAACATCACTGTGAATTCCGTGGCGCCGGGCTTTATCCAGACGGACATGACGGAGGCTCTGCCGCAAGCGCAGAAAGACGCGCTTCTTGCAGGGATTCCGCTGGCCCGTTTGGGGCAGCCGGGGGAAATTGCCAGTGCTGTTGGCTGGCTTGCCAGTGAGGGTGGCGGTTACGTCACCGGCACTACTTTGCATGTCAATGGCGGCATGTTTACCGGATAGCCCAAAAAGAGGGCGCCGGAGGGTTTCTGGAAAAGCGGTCTAATGTACTGTTTTTACAGAAGAAAATATTTGGAAAAACTTGAGTTTACGGCACTGGCTCGGTTGGGTTGCAAGCGCAAACAGCGTTCACCTAGAATAGCCGCTGACAGGTGCTAGCACACCATTAATCAGGAGAGTTATAGGATCATGAGCAGCATCGAAGAACGCGTACAGAAAATCATCGTTGAACAACTGGGTGTTAAGCCGGAAGACGTAAAATCAGAAGCGTCCTTCGTTGAAGATCTGGGTGCCGACTCCCTGGACACCGTTGAGCTGGTGATGGCCCTGGAAGAAGAGTTCGAAACTGAAATTCCGGACGAGGAAGCGGAGAAAATCAGCACCGTTCAGTCCGCTGTGGATTACATCAAGTCCCACAGCTGATTTCAGTTGCTGACGCAGCATCAAGAAAGCCGCAAGGTTCCATGAACTTGCGGCTTTTTTGTTGCTGCTGAAGAGGTCGTTCGGTTGTCATCATATTCAGGCAAGGTGAACGGCGCTTTTCGGGTTCAGGCATGAGATCAATGTTGATTTTGCTTACACAACGGCGACGAGCATAACGGCGCTTTGTAGTAATCTTGTCGCATAGAAAGAATGGTAGTACCCCAAAAATAAAGGATGGGAGGTATTCGGGTGACGTCACGGCGAGTAGTGATCACAGGTCTGGGAATGTTGACGCCGCTGGGAGCGGATGTGGCTTCCACCTGGGAAGGTATCAAGGCGGGCAAGAGCGGTATCCGGAACATTGAACATTTCGATACCGAGTCCTTTTCCACGCGTTTTGCCGGCCTGGTACCGGAATTCGACATAGCCGATTACCTGTCTCCGAAAGATGCCCGCAAGATGGATGTCTTTATTCAGTATGGTCTGGTAGCGGCCATTCAGGCCATCCGTGATGCCGGTCTGGATATGGACAAGGAAGATGGTGACCGGGTCGGTGCGGCTTTCGGCTCCGGTATCGGTGGCCTGACCAATATTGAAGACAACCACCGCAAGCTACTGGATTCCGGCCCGCGCAAGCTGTCGCCATTCTTTGTGCCGGGCACCATCATCAACATGATTGCCGGCAACCTGGCCATCATGTACGGCATGAAAGGGCCTAACTTCGCCACTGTGACTGCCTGCACCACCGGCACCCATAACATCGGGTTTGCCGCCCAGCAGATCATGCTGGGGCAGGCGGACGTGATGGTGGCCGGTGGCGCCGAGAAAGGCTCTACACCGCTGGGCATGGGTGGCTTTGCTGCAGCGCGAGCGCTGTCGACCCGCAATGACGATCCACAGGGCGCCAGTCGTCCCTGGGACAAGGGCCGTGATGGCTTTGTGCTGGCTGATGGTGCCGGTGCGGTGGTGCTGGAAGACTACGAGCATGCCAAAGCTCGTGGGGCTACCATCTATGCAGAGCTGGCCGGTTTCGGCATGAGCGACGATGCCTATCACATTACCGCACCGGCGGAAGGTGGCGTGGGTGCCATGAAAGCCATGGAAAATGCCCTGCGCAATGCGGGGGTTTCCCCACAGGAAGTGGATTACATCAACGCTCATGGCACCTCCACTCAGATGGGCGATGTGGCCGAAATTGCCGCCATCAAGTCCTTGTTTGGCGACCATGCCGAGAAGCTGGCGGTGAGTTCCACCAAATCCATGATCGGTCACCTGCTGGGTGCGGCCGGTGCGGTTGAGGCGATCTTCTCCATTCTTGCCATCCGTGATTCCATCGCACCGCCAACCATCAACCTGCATGAGCCGGACGAAGGCTGTGATCTGAATCTGGTGGCCAACACGGCCCAGCAACGGAATATCGACTACGCCCTGTCCAACTCCTTCGGTTTCGGCGGTACCAACGGAACCCTGCTGTTCAAGAAGGTGTGATGGTTGATCCCCGTGATCGAGGATTGGCCTACGGCGATGGGCTGTTTGAAACCCTGAGGGTGACAGCGAATGGCGTGTTACCACTCTGGCCTTGGCACCTTCGGCGTTTGCAGCACGGTGCCCGGGTGCTGGGCCTGCCATTCTTGCCGGAAAGCCGTTATCTGTCGGCTGTTGAAGAGGGGGTGGCTGCCCTGGATGGAAAACCCGGTGTGGTCAAACTGACTGTCACTCGGGGCCCTGGAGGGCGTGGTTATCTGCCTCCCTCGAACCCGCAGCCAACCTTGCTGTGCCAGGCGGGGCCGTTGCCCGTCTGGTCCAATCAGCTGCGTGAGCAGGGCCTTGTGCTGGGCTTATGTGGTGAGCCATTGCATCCGGAGTCCCTGGCCGGGCTCAAGCATCTCAATCGTCTTCCCCAGGTACAGGCCCGCCGTGAGGTAGCTCGCCAGGGCTGGCACGAAGGGCTATTGCTCAGCCCTCGCCGCCAACCCCTGGAAGCCACGGCCATGAATCTGTTTGCCCGCTTTGATGGCTATTGGTGGACGCCGGACCTGCAGGCGGCCCGGGCTGGTGTGGCAGGGGTGATGCGTGAGTGGCTCCGTGAGCACTTGATCGAGCGGGGAGAGACGGTGGTTTGTGATCTGCGGCCGCTGTCACAGCTTGTCGATGCTCAGGGACTGTTTCTGTGCAACAGTGTTGTCGGCGTGCTCCCGGTGCGTAAACTGGCGCAATGGCAGTGGCCGGTACCGGATTCCGTGCTGCAATTGCAGCACTCTGCAGATGCGCTCTTCCTGTCACGGTAAACCCGCTGGCAATCTGTGTGAGACAATCAGGGGCAAAATAGCCACCCTTTGAAGAAAGTGGTTCTGAGCAGTTTGTGCTTTCCTTTCTGCCTTATGTTACCCGCAGTGCTATCGTTACTGCTTTGGCAAAGAATTTATTTCATTCCGCAAAACAGGCCCTACAATTTCTCTCATGCGTAAACAAATTCGAATTTTCGGACTGCTGGTTGTGCTGGTGGTGGTGGCCGTTCCTCTGGTAACAGCCTGGATCAGTAGTTACCTGCATCAGCCCTTGCCGCTGACAGAGCCACGTGTCGTCGAGGTCCAACGCGGTTCGGGGTTAAGCCAGGTGCTGCACGGGTTGAAAAAACAGGGCTTGCTGGGAGATGGTTACCAGGCGGATTTTCGCCGTTTAGGTGCCCGTATCTACAGCAGCCTGACCGACATGGACGGGCGTATGCATGTGGGGGAATATCGTCTGCGACCCGGTGACTCCCTGCTAAGCCTGCTGGAAAAAATAGATCGCGGCGAAGTGATTCAGCGCAGTTTGACCCTGGTGGAAGGCTGGAATTTCCGTGAACTGCGTCTGCGGCTGGCAGCCCAGGAAGGCCTGACCCATACCCTGGACAGCCTTACCGATGAGCAGATCATGGAAAAACTGGGGCGTCCGGACTTGCACCCGGAAGGCTGGTTTGCACCGGAAACCTATTTTTATACTCGTGGCACCTCTGACCTGACCATCCTGCGGCGGGCGCTGGAGCGGCAGGAAGGCGTACTGGAAGAGGCCTGGTCACAGAAAGCGGATGACCTGCCCATCGATAGCCCCTACGAAGCCTTGATCCTCGCGTCCATCATTGAGAAGGAAACCGGGGTGCCGGACGAGCGCCCGGAAATTGCCGGGGTCTTCACCAACCGGTTGCGCAGGGGCATGCGTTTACAGACCGACCCCACTGTGATCTACGGCATGGGAGAGGCGTACAACGGCAATATCCGTCGCTCTGATCTGCGCCGTCACACCCCCTACAACACCTATACGATTTCAGGGTTGCCGCCCACGCCCATCGCCATGCCCGGACGGGAAGCGATTCTGGCGGCGGTAAATCCGGCGGAAACCGAATCCCTGTACTTCGTTGCCCGGGGGGATGGCAGCCACTACTTTTCCAAAACCCTGGCCCAGCACCAGAAGGCCGTGCGCGATTATCAGCTGCGCCGCCGCGAAGGTTATCGTTCTTCGCCGGGAGGCTCACAGTGAGTGGCCGTTTCATCACGCTGGAAGGCGGCGAAGGGGCCGGCAAGAGCAGCAATCTGGATTGGCTTGCCACCCGGTTGCGCGAGGCGGGTAAGACCGTGCTGGTAACGAGGGAGCCGGGTGGTACCCCGCTGGCGGAATCCATTCGCAATGTCCTGCTGGCGCCCAGCGATGAAAAAATGGCGGATGACACCGAGCTGCTGCTGGTGTTCGCCGCCCGGGCCCAGCACCTGGCGGAAAAGATTCGCCCGGCTCTGGAGCGGGGCGACTGGGTGTTGAGTGACCGTTTTGTGGATGCTACCTGGGCCTATCAGGGGGCAGGGCGAGGTCTTGATCGGGACGCCATTGGCCGGCTGGAGCAGTTGGTGGTCCGCGATACCCGGCCAGACATGACGTTGCTGTTTGATGTGCCGGTGGAGGTGGGAATGGCCCGTGCCGGTAAACGGGCGGCGCTGGACCGCATCGAACAAGAAGACCGGGCGTTTTTCGAGCGGATTCGCCAGTGTTACCAGGAACGGGCCAGCAACGAACCGGACCGTTTTCGTGTGCTGGATGCCTCGTGTCCGCTGGATCAGGTCCGTGCCCAGTTACAGCCGCTGCTGGAGGAAATGCTCACGTGGAAGTAACCCGAGCCCGTATCCAGGTACCGTGTCCCTGGCATCAGGACACTATGGCCCAGCTGCTGGATCAGCATCAGCAGGGGCGCCTTCCCCATGCGCTGCTGATCACCGGCGCGAAAGGTATCGGCAAGTTGCGGCTGGCGGAGTCCCTGGCGCAGACATTGCTCTGTGACAAACCTGCCGGTGGTCTGCCCTGTGGTCAGTGTCAAGGCTGCCAGTTGAGTACGGCAGGCACTCACCCGGATCTGCACCGGCTCAGCCCGGAAGACAAGAGCCGGGCGATCAAAATCGATCAGGTGCGTAAGCTGGTGGGCTTTGCCACCCGTACCGCCCAGTACAGTGGTTACCGTGTGGCGATTGTCGCGCCAGCAGAAGCGCTCAACCGCAATGCCCAGAATGCCCTGCTCAAGACCCTTGAAGAGCCCGGTGGGCAAACGCTGCTGTTGCTGGTCTGCGATCAGCCGACGTTGTTGCTGCCGACAATTCGCAGCCGCTGTCAGCAGCGTATCCTGCCGCTGCCGCCCCAGGAGCAGGCGCTGGACTGGTTGCAGAGCCAGGTAGGGGAGAGCGCCCGCTCGTTGCTGGATGCGGCTCAGGGTGCGCCTCTGCGGGCTCTGGCGCTGGAACAGGCAGAATGGTTTGCTGATAGGGCCCGTTTGCTGGAAGTGTTGGTGTCGGTGGCGGAAGGGCGCCAGTCCGTTGCCCAGGCCTCACCGATGTTGTCCAGGCATGACCCAACGGAAATGTCCGGGGTGATTTATGGCTGGCTGTCCCGCTGCCTGAATCAGGCCTATTCCGGGCAGCAGAGCGCGGACCCGTCACTGGCGCCCTTGCTGTCCCGGTTGTCCCGGGCGGTTCCGCCGGCGCGCCTGCTGCGCGCAGCCCAGCGGGTACTGGAAGGGCGACGGGCATTGATGTCCGGGGCCAACCCCAACAAGGACCTGCTCTACGAACAGTGGCTGCTGGTGCTGGTGGGCGTTGACGCTGCGGCGGCAGCCCTCTAATCTTTACGCTATTAATAATAAAGTCTTACTGGTTGTGCCAGGCCGCTCAGAGCTATGGGAACAGCCGGTATGTCACACGAGGCACCCCCTATGAAAATGCCTGGCGGCCGCAGCGGCATCCTGTCGCTTTCCATCAAGGACAAGGCGGTACTGTATTCCGCTTACATGCCCTTCATCACCAATGGCGGCCTGTTCATTCCCACCGACAAGCAATACAAGCTGGGTGAGGAAATCTTCCTGTTGCTCAACATCATGGATGAGCCGGACAAGATCCCGGTGGCCGGCAAGGTGGTCTGGATTACCCCGAAAGGCGCTCAGGGCAATCGCAGTGCCGGTATCGGCGTGCAGTTCTCCGACCAGGACGACACTGCCCGGGTCACCATCGAAAACCATCTGGCCGGCTCCCTGGAATCCGACCGTCCTACCCATACCATGTGACAGGCTTTTACCACAGAGG
>NZ_JABURH010000170.1:6290-8148 GCF_014762765.1 Alcanivorax sp. | reverse complement strand
ATTGAAAATCCCCGTGTCGGTGGTTCGATTCCGCCTCCGGGCACCAGATATCAAAAGGCCTCGCATCGCGAGGCCTTTTTTGTTTCTGCTGTGTCATGCCCGGCAGGCTATTCATTGCAATGAATAGCGCTGCGCCCCCAGAGACAGGCTCTGACCATTACGCCCCGCAGCCCCTATTTCTCATTCCCTGCGCCATCCTGCTCCCGCAAGGGAAACCCTCACGGAAACAGCATGCACGGCGGACGATGCTCTCAAGCGCTCTCTGCCTGCTTTTCCGGCACCCTTGCCCAGCGGGCGATGGGGTTCACCAGCGTACCGGCAAACTGTAGCGCACTGGCCGGATCGGCCAGGTCCACCATCTGCTGGTTATTGGCCAGCTGCAGCCGGTTGAGGCAGGACAGGGTGAATTCCGGGGCAAAGAGGTCATGGCGGGCAAATTTATCGGCCAGTTGTGGATGATCCGCCTGATAGGCATGCACGCATTCCGCCACCTGAGCCCAGAAGCTGTCCTGTTCCATCACTTCATGCTCCACCAGAATCGCCGCCATAAAGCGGAAGAAGCAGTCGAACACATCGGTCAGCAGTGACAGAACTTTCAGGTCTTCAGGCACGTCCACGGCCAGCCGCCGGACCTTGTCCGCCAGCATCACCTCGGTATTGAGAATGGCGCATTCCTCGGCGATGTCTTTCATGATGGCGCGCCGGGGCACCCCGTCTTTCATCACCATGATCAGGTTTTCCCCGTGGGGCATGAACACCAGATCATGCTGGTAAAAGCAATGCATCAACGGGCGTAAATAACAGCGCAGGAACTCGGCCAGCCAGGCCTGCGGCGTCATGCCCGAACGGCGAATCAGGGCCGGCATCAAGGCCTGACCATTGCTGTCCACATGCAGCAGTGCCGCCATGGTCATCAGCCCTTCCCCCTCTTCCAGCAGATCCAGCGGGCTTTCCCGCCACAGGGCCGACAGCATCTTGCGATAGGCACTGTACTGATCCACCGCCTCCTCGAAATGACGCTGCCGATACCCCACGCCCGCCACTTCCCGCAGCAGTGTGAAGCCGGTATCGGCCAGTTCCGGATCCTGGTTGACCAAACCATGCAGGAAGTCATTGATCGCTGGCGTGGTGCTCATGTAATACGGCGACAGGCCTCGCATGAAGCCCATATTGAGTACGGAAATGGCCGTTTTCACGTAACGCTTTTCCGGCTGGTCCAGGTTATAAAAAGTACGGATGGACTGCTGCGCCTGGTAACGGTCTTCCCCCTTGCCCAGACAAATCAGCTTGCGCTCGGCCAGATCAGCGGAAAATACGCTTGCCAGCTTGTTATACCACTGCCAGGGATGGACCGGGATCAGGTGGTAGTCCCCGGGGTTTACGCCCTGCTCGCGGAGCATGGCATCAAACGCCAGCCGCTGACCCTCACCCAGTTCTTCGGTCATCAACGCCTCGTAGTCCAGCCCCTCCCTGGCGGCAAACACTGTGTAGTCCCGGTGCGCTGCGAGCCAGATCAACTGCACCGGCGAGCCGGCTTCCGGGGTGTAGGACGGGTAGTCCAGTACATCAAAACCAATACGACCATTATTGGCGAGAAAGCAGGGGTGGCCTTCGCTCATAGTGGCTTCAATCTGCTGGAAATCCGCATCCACCAGGCCTTCCGCATCCGGCACCGGCCGTTGCAACTTGTAGGCACTGCCATACAGGGTGCTGGCGATTTCCTCCATATAGGTCGGCATCATGGCCTCGCGGATGCCCAGGGTGTGTTGCAACTCGATGATCATGGCCAGGGCATCCAGCAAGGCCGGCTGCCCGTCCACGGTTTTTTCGATACTGCCGGGCTCCACCAGCCAGTGGT
>NZ_JABURH010000170.1:0-5915 GCF_014762765.1 Alcanivorax sp. | reverse complement strand
ATGGTATTGGCGTACACAAAACCGCCAAACCGGTTCAGGGTGTGAATGCGCTCATTGCGTTCATCCGGCTCCACAACCACCCGCCGCGCCCCCTGATCCCGGAACATGAAGTCCATGACCCCGGCAAAAACGGCACGGGTGAAACCGGATACCGGTGTCCGGCTGGGCGCCACCAGCACGTGCATGCCGCGATCACCGGGCTGCACCGGATAATGGGCTCCCACCGGATCGCGACGGGGATCGTAACTCTCGATCAGGCACACCGGGCGCCCTTCATGGAAACCAAGAAACCCCTCACCGGTGCCCGACTCAGGTAACTGACGATAAAAATCCGCCAGTTGGTTTTCATTCATGTCCTGCATCCCCCAGTAGCGAGCATGCTCACTGCTCAGCCAGTGGTGGATCAGCGCAATATCATCCGGCACCTGCACAGCACGGATGTGGAAACGGCCAAAGCCGGTAATATCAACAGAAAACGGGGTCTTGCTTGTCATGTTTCACTCCGGGAAAGCGCAGAAAGAAATGAGGCATTACGGGACGACGAGAAAAGCGGGCGCACCAACACCAGATAAAGCACCAGGGTCAAGGCAAGCCCCAGCGCCCCGGCCAGGAAGGTCGGACGGGGACCGGCAAAGGCCACCAGGGCACCGGTCGCAAAGGACGACACCAGCACGCCCAGGTTCTGGAAGACACTGATCTTGCTGAAATCAGCGGCATAGCTGGCCGGGCGACTCAGCACATAAAGCAACTGGTCCAGCCCCACTGTGGCGCGGAACAACCCCCAGCCGTAAAGAAGCCGCCCGGCCAGCACCAGCACCATGCTGCCGCTGGCTTGCAGCATCAGCCCGAGAGCACAAAGCGCCATGGCCGGCAGCAGCACCCCCTTGGCATCACCACTGTGGCCACGGCGGTAATCCAGCCACAGCACCAGCACCGCCACCGCACCGGGCAGAGCAAAGATCGCCCCGGCCAGCACCTCGCTGGAGTTACCGGACAATGCCTCCCAGTAACGGGCGAAAAAGGGACGGGTGAGGTAAATCGCAAAGTAGAACAGGAACATGACACTGCCGAGACGCAGAATTACCGGCCAGGCCAGGGGATGCGCCGCGTCTTCGGCTTCCTCGCTGGCGCGGGGAGCTTGCGAGGTTTTCTGACGGAGCAGGTAGAGGCACACCAGGATCTGGAACAGGTCGCCAAACGTCATCAGCAGGTAAACCTGGCGCGGCTCGAAGAACTGCAGTACCGAGCCCCCCAGAAGCGCGCCGAAGATGGCACCAAAATGCACTACCACGGACAACAGACCGATGGTGCGACCATGGCCGTCCAGTGCTTCCTGACTCATCAGCAGCGGATACACCAGCAGGTAGCTGCCCTTGAACACCAGCATGGTCAACGACAACAACCAGAACGCGGTGGCCGACGGCGCCGCCCAGCAAAGTACGCTGAACAACCCGGCAGCCAACTGGGTATAAACCAGCAACTGAAGCACCGGAATCCGTCGGGCGACCCGAGCCCAGAAGGGAAAGGCAAGCATCACGACCGCGCAACAGGCAGCGATGTAGGCTCCCACATAATTGGGGTCGGTAATGCCGAACACGCGCTCGAAAAACTGCGGGTAGAACGGCAGCAGCATGGTATCGCTGACCACCGCGGCCAGCGTCATGGCGATCAGCCAGAATTTCATGGGTCTCATTACGCGCTCTCCCGCCGGGCTTCCAGCACGACATCGCTCGCTTCCGGCACACCGAACTCCTGGAAGGCAATCCGTTTTTCCACCCTGTAGGGTTCACGGCCGGTAACCGCACGCAGGATGCAGGCGTTGCGATAGCAAGCCATGCCCAGATCCGGGGTGACAAAACCGTGGCTATGCAGCGGGCCGTTCTGGATAAACACATCACCGCGCTGGTCGATGCTGTAATCGCGACGGGGGTCCAGCCGGTCTTGATCATCACGGCGCAGCCGATCCGAAATACCGTCCAGACAGTAGGGTTCCCGGTACTGGTAACCGGTGGCCAGCACCAGTGATGAGGTCTGGTGCCGGAAATCACGCTGCTGCTCATGGTGATGAAAATCCAGCTCCAGCCGGTTGGAGACACGATCACGGTGTGCCCCGGTCAGGCTGGAGTTGGTCATCAGCACCACCGGCACCTCACCTGCCAAGCGCTTGCGGTACAGCAAGTCATGGATATCGTTGATCAGCTCCGAGTTAATCCCCTTGTAGAGCTGTTTCTGCTCTGCGATCAGGCGATCACGGCTGGCCGCCGGCAGACCATGGAAATAGTCCACATACTCCGGCGAGGTCATCTCCAGAGTCAGTTTGGTGTACTCCAGTGGGAAAAACCGCGGTGAGCGGGTGAGCCAACTGAGCCGATAGCTGTCCGGGCCAGCCTGTTCCAGCAGGTCATAAAAGATTTCTGCTGCACTCTGGCCACTGCCCACCAGAGTGACGCTCCCCTGTTGTTGCAGCTCGGCCTTGTGCTTTAGGTAATCGCTGGCGTGGATCACTTTCTCGCCCAGCCCCTCACAGCAGGCCGGTATCGACGGCGTTGGACCAGTGCCCATGACCAGCTTGCGCGCCAGCACCGTTTCACGACCGCCATTATCGTTACGGCGCACGGTCAGCCGGTAGCAGTCACGGGCGTCATCGAACTCGATCCGGGACACATGACGATTGAACGCCACATTACTCAGCTGGCCGGCGGCCCACTGGCAGTACTGGTTGTATTCACGGCGCAACAGGAAAAAGTTTTCACGGATGTAGAAAGCGTACAGACGACCCTGCTGCTTGATGTAATTGAGAAAACTGTAACGGCTGGTGGGATCGGCCAGGGTCACCAGATCCGACATGAACGGCGTCTGCAGGTGCACGTCATCCATCATTAGTCCGGGGTGCCAGTCAAAGTCGGGATTTTCATCCAGAAACAGGGAAGACAGCCCCGCCACCGGCTCTGCCAGACAGGCCAGACTGAGATTGAATGGCCCCAGGCCAATACCGACCAGGTCATAAATGGAATCACTCACAGATCACCTCCGGCTCAGCGTGCTGCGAGGCGTGCGCTTGTGAGGCTACCAACTGCTGGCCGCCGTATTGCTTGATCAACTCCACGATGGCACGAATGTCCGCCAGACCGGTCTGCGGGTTCAGCAGGGTAAACTTGAGATATTGACGGTCATGAACGCGGGTCCCGGCGATCATCGCTTTGCCCGAGCGCATGATGTCGCTGCGAATGGCCGGATTGATCCGGTTAAGCGTCTGATCGTCAACACCGGCAGGCTGATAGCGAAACACCAGGGTGCTCAGCTGAGGCTGGTGTATCACCTGGATATCCGGCTCCGACAGCAATAACAGATAGGCCTGACGGGCACGCTGGATGACCGTATCGAACGCCTCCCCCAGGGCATCCGCCCCCACCGTGCGCAGGGTCAGCCACAGCTTGAGGGCATCAAACCGCCGGGTCGTCTGCAGGCTCTTGTCCACCAGATTCGGGGGCCCTTCCTGCCGGGCACAGAAGGGGTTCAGGTAATCCGCATGCCAGGTGACGCAGGACAGGTGATGGCGATTACGCACCAGCAGGGCACTGCAACTGACGGGCTGAAAGAAACTCTTGTGGTAATCCACCGTCACCGAGTCGGCCTGCTCAATGCCATCAAGGCAGTGCCGGTGGCGACGGGAGTTGAGCAGGCCGCAGCCGTAGGCCGCATCCACGTGGAACCAGATGTCATGGGCCCGGCAAAGAGCACTGGTGGCCGGCAGCGGATCAATACTGCCGAAATCCGTGGTGCCGGCGGTGGCCACCACCGCCAGTGGATAGTCGCCCTCAGCCTTGCACCGGAGGATGGCCGCTTCCAGGGCTTGCGGGTCCATGCGGTAGTAACGGTCGCTCTGCACCGGCACCACCGCCTGATAGCCCAGCCCCAACAGGGAGGCCGCCTTCTGGACACTGAAGTGACTCATTTCCGAGGCGAAGATGCGTAACCGGCTGGATTCCGGAGGAAGGCCCTGTTCACGGGTGCAGTGATGCCAGCGGCGCTGGCAGAAATGGTCCCTGGCCAGCAGCATGGCCATCAGGTTGGACTGGGTGCCTCCTGTGGTAAAAACACCATCCGCCTCTTCACCCAGCCCGATCCGTTTTGCGGTCCAGTCTACCAGCGCCTGCTCGATCAGGGTGGCACCGGCACTCTGATCCCAGGTTTCCACCGCCGTGTTCACGCCACTCTGAATCGCTTCGGCCAGCACCGCCGGCAGGGTGACCGGGCAATTCAAATGGGCCAGGTAACGGGGATGATGGAAATACACCGCATCACGCAGGTACAGGTCATCCACCTCGACCAAAGCCTGTTCCAGATTGCCAAGAGGGCAATCCAGATCCACACGGCTGAACAACGGCGCCAGCTCGCCGGGGAGAATGCCGCTGAATGGACCGGTCGTGCCCTCCAGCCGATGCTGCAGCAAATCCATAACTGCCTGCATGCCCTGGCGGTAATCACTCACGCTGAAGTCACCAAAAACGGGAAACGGCTCGGCAGTCCCGCTGCCGTCGAGTCTGGACGGCATGAACGGCACAGCTTGATCACTCATGATGTATCCTTAGCTTGTCGGGTAACGTGTCAAAAGAGAAAGACATGACGGGGCCCCACCACTCATGGCAGTGTCGAGACTCGGTCAGATTTGTGCCGGGGAAGACCGGCTGGAGAGGCTGGCTTTGAGGCTGGCCATGGCGCCGCAACGCCTAACAGGAAGTGCTGACAGACGCCATAGTGAAAATGATTCTCGTTTAATATTTTGGCGCTGTCAAACCGGAATCCGTAAAATCCACGCCCTCGTATGCCGATATTCTGTCCACTCCAACGGACAGTCCCGGACAGGTGAACCGATGAACAAAACGCCTTTCATGATTCTGGCCATGCTGCTGCTCGCTGGTTGCGACAAGACCCCCACAGGGCGCGACCAGCTGGCACTGGTTCCGGCGTCGATGATGGCCCAGTTTGGCAGCCAGGCCTTTCTGCAGATGCAGCAACAGATTCCCGTCAGCGAGAATGCGACCAGCAATGCGCGAGTGCAGTGCATCGCCCGGGAAATCCTGCTGGAAGTGGGCAATCGCTTTCCCGGCACGCCCATGCCGAATACCTGGGAAATCGTGCTGTTTGATGACCCCGCCCCCAACGCCTTTGCCCTGCCCGGCGGCAAGATCGGCGTGAATCAGGGATTACTGGACGTGGCCAGCAGCAATGCCCAGCTGGCCACAGTGATCGGCCATGAGGTAGCTCATGTACTGGCACGCCACGGCAATGAGCGGCTGACCCAGGAACTGGGCATCAAGGCGATATTGTTACTGGTGGGGCTGTTCAGCGAGGGAGACGGAGACAGCGAGCGGATCATCCAGGCGCTGGGGCTGGGTGCCCATCTGGGCATTGCCCTGCCCTTCAGCCGCGCCCACGAGGAGGAAGCGGACGTGATGGGGCTGGAGTTGATGGCCAGCGCCGGCTTCGATCCGCGAGAGAGCACGCAACTATGGCGTAACATGGCCGCCGCCGGAGGCGGGCAACCGCTGGAGTTCCTGTCTACCCACCCCAATCACGATTCGCGCATCGATGCTCTGCAAGCGCGCATGGAAGAAGCCCGCCGGCTTTATCAGGCAACCGATCCCGCCCATTGCGGAAACTGACCGTGGCCACAAACGCAAAGGGCACCGGGAGAATGTACTCCCGATGCCCTTTTCTGTGAATCTGATGGCGTCGCCGGATCAGGCCCGGGCGGCCGCCTCTGCTTCCTTCGTCTGTGCCACAACCGCCGGCTGCCAAGTGTAATCCTTCATGTTCACGGTCCAGGTGCGAGCCATAAACTGGAAGGTGGCGTGGGGCCACAGGGCGGTATTGCGGCCATCGGCCTGCTGATACCAGCTCATGCAGCCGCC
>NZ_JABURH010000133.1 GCF_014762765.1 Alcanivorax sp. | reverse complement strand
GGTTCCGGTGGGGTGGCAAAGCTGATGCCGCCGCGCAGTAAGTTTTCCAGGGAGCTGGCCTGCACTTCCGCCCCTTTGAACAGACCAATATCCACGGTAAGGCCGGAGCTGTTCCAGAAGCGGGTATTGCTGCGCACCAGTTTGGCGTATTTCGGTTCGATGATGACCTGGATTTCCACGAAGCGGCCGTCCTGGCTGAGTTCGCTGTCGCCGATGGTGCCCACCTGCAGATCACGGTAGTAAATGTGCCGGCCCTTTTTCAGGGACCCCAGATGATCGGCCACCAGGGTCACTTTCAGGCCCAGGTTGGGCTGTTGTTCCGGTGGCGTTTCCAGGCCTTCGAAGGTTTTTTCCGGTTCCCCGTCGCCGGGCTCCACCGCGATGTATTTGCCCGACACCAGGGTATCCAGGTTACGGGCACCGGCGATGCCCAGCTCCGGTTCCACAATCCAGAAACGGCTTTTTTCCCGGGCCAGTTTTTCCGCATCCCGGTTCAGGTTGGCGTGAACGGTCACGTGTTTCAGATCATCGCTGAGCACGATCTCATCCACGCTCCCCACGGGCACACCCCGGTAACGCAGGTCCACCCCCGGCTTGATGCCTGAGCCATTTTCAAAGGTGATTTCGATTTGCACGTCACGCTGCAACAGCTGGTCGTACAGCAGCCAGCCGGCCACCAACAAGCTGACCAGGGGCACCAGCCAGATGGGCGAAGGCCAGCGGGAATGTTTCACTTCAGGTGTATCCATGATCCGCTCCGTCAGGGTCTTGCAACCAGAGTTGTTGGGGAGAAAAGGCATGGGCGGACAGCATGGTCAGCACCACCGCCAGGGCGAAGGCAAGCACACCGGGCCCCGGCTCCACCCGGGCCAGGTTTCCGAATTCCACCACCGCCGCCAGCAGCGCCACCACAAAGACATCCAGCATGGACCAGCGCCCAATCCAGTACACCAGCCGGTATGCCCGGGTACTGAGCAGGGGGTTGTTCTCCCGGGCCGCACGCCAGTAGATCACCGCCAGCACCAACACCTTGAACAGCGGCACCAGCAGGCTGGCCACAAACACGATGATGGCAATGCCCGGCATGCCCGCTTCGAACAGCTGCCAGATGCCGTCGGCAATGGTGGAGGCGTTGCCGCGACCGGCTTCCGTGACCGCCATGATCGGCAACAGATTGGCAGGCACCAGCCACACGGTGGCGGCCAGCAGTAACGACCAGGCCAGGGTTCGCTGCTGAGCCGCAGAGGCGTTAGGAGTCATGGCGGGCCTCCAGCAACCGTTGCAACTGATCCGGCTGTGCCAGGGTTTCAATGATCAGGCGTAACAGCACCGCCACCACCAGACAAAACAGGCCGGGGCCGGGTGTCACGGTGGCCATGTCGCCGAGCTTGGTCATGGCGATGAGAATGCCGAGCAGGAAAATGTCCGTCATCGCCCAATCGCGACTGTGCCGGTACATTGCCATCCACAAGGGGTCCGGTGCCCCTCCTCCGCTCCCGGCACGGGCCGCCCAAAGCAGTCGCCCTGCCGATAACAAATTCACCAGTGGCATGATCACCAGGGTCAGCAGAAGCAGAAGGCCAACGGGAAGGTACGCCCCCTCCATAAGCCGCAACACACAGTCGAGCAAGCTCGCTTCACGGTCCAGACCAAGGTTTTCCAGACGCATCAGTGGCAGGATCAATGCCGGCAGCCACAGCACCGCCGTGGCCACGGTCAAAGCCAGCAGGGAATCGGGACGCAACGACCAGGCCCCGCTTAACTGGCAGTCGCAGCGGGGGCAACGCCAGGCTCCCCGCGCCTGCCGGGAGGGTTCGGCAAGGTGAGTGCCGCAATCCGGACACTGCAGCGCCGGCGCTGGCATTGTCTCCACGACCCTGTATTTCGGCACGGCAACCTCCTTGTAGTCACCGTAGCAGCATGACGACACGGGCACCGGAAGACTGTGAAGGGCGCAGGGATTTTACCGGGTTTTATAAAGCCGACCGGGCTGGACGCTAAACGCAAAGAGGCCGCGCCAATGCCGGGCGCGGCCTCTTCATTTATCCCGTCTCCCGTGACACCGGGATGCCATGACTCAATCCAGCGGCCCGGGATTCTTGCGTTTTTTCACGGTGGCGAAGCCGCTGTTGGTATCCGGTACCGGCTTGTTGGTCCGTGAATTTTTCTTCGCTACCGCTTTTTTCCTGGCCGGTTTCTTGCCCTTTTTGGCATCGGCTTTTTTCTTCATTTTTTTCTTTTTACTGCCGGCGGCCTTGCCGTTGGACTTGAGATTTTTCGGCCCCAGGAAGTTGCCTTTCAGGGCTTCGATCAGACGGTATTCGAAGTTCTGCCGCAGGTAACGCTGGATGCTCGCCATCAGGTTCCATTCGTGGGCCGCAATCAGGGAGATGGCGGTACCCTCGCCGCCTACCCGGCCGGTGCGGCCGATGCGGTGGACGTATTCGTCGCCACTGCGCGGCATGTCGAAGTTGATCACCAGGTCCAGGCCGTCCACATGGATACCGCGGGCGGCCACGTCGGTGGCCACCAGGACTTTCACGGCCCCGGCCTTGAGGCGATCCATGGCCAGTTTGCGGTCTTTCTGGTCTTTCTCGCCGTGCAGGACAAACACTTTCAGGTTGGAGGCCACCAGCACGCCGCCCAGGCGATCGGCCTGCTCGCGGGTATTGGTGAAGACCACCGCCTTGTCGTAGGTCTCGTTGGCCAGCAGCCACTGCACCAGACGTTCCTTGTGTTTCACGTCGTCGGCGGTGATCACCTGCTGGACCACGGATTCGTTCAGGTCGCGCACGGAATCCAGCATCAGGGACTTGGGATCGCGCAGGGTGGAGGCGACCATTTTCTCCATGGCGTTGCCGCCGCTGGTGGCAGAGAACAGCAGGGTCTGACGCTCGGCACGGCATTCTGCGGCCAGGCGCAGTACGTCGTCGCTGAAGCCCATGTCCAGCATGCGGTCGGATTCATCCAACACCAGCATTTCCAGGTCCTGCAGGCGCAGGTTGCCGGCTTCCAGATGCTCGATCAGGCGCCCGGGAGTGCCAATGAGGATTTCCGGGTTCTTGCGCATCTTGGCGGCCTGCACCTTGAAGTCTTCACCACCGGTGACCAGCTCCGCCTTGATGAAAGTATAGCGACCCAGTGCTTCCACCTGCTTGAGGGTCTGCTGGGCCAGCTCACGGGTGGGCAGCAGAATCAGGGCACGGGTATCGGTACGCGGCCGGGAATGCTGCAACAGCTGGTGCAGCATGGGCAGCATGAAGGCGGCGGTCTTGCCGCTACCGGTGCGGGCCACCACACGCAGGTCGTGGCCGGCCAGGGCCTCGGGAATGGCTGAGGCCTGCACAGGTGTGGGGGTGGTGATTTCCAGTTCGCCGAGTGCCTTGGTCAGGCGCTCGTGCAAATTGAGGTCGGCAAAAGTGGTCATGCAATGGGCTCCGCTATCGAGGGGCCATTGTAACATCCGAGGGAGCGACAAGTTGCAAGTTTCAAGCTGCAACGCGAATCGGGTGTATCGCCGGCGAAAATGTTATGGGCCGCGCCTAGGAGGTTGCGGCGCGGGACAAACGTTATCAGGGTGGCGGCAAGTTCCAGACCGCGTTGCAACTTGGAACTTGAAACTTGCCACTCCCTGGCCATGTTCGCCATGCAAGCATAGCTCCAACGGGCCGGGGGGCCGAGGAGGACTAGTCGCCCACCCGGGCGAAGCGTGGCTGGACCTTGCCGTCGCGCTCCACGGTTTCGGTGAACATGGCCAGGGGGCGCACCCACAGGGCCTGGTCGCCGTAGAGCGGGCGATAGACCACCAGGGTGTCGCCGGTTTCGGAATGGGTGGCGGTGCCGATGACCTGGTATTCGTTGCCCTTGAAGTGCCGGTAGCGGCCCGGCTGCAGGTCACTCATTGCCTTTCTCCGGGTTGCGGGCCAGACGCTCGGCAATGGCCGCCAGCACCTGGGGATTCCAGGGCAGGCCCACGTGGGTACCCTGCACTTCCACATTGTCGGTGAGCGGGCCGTCTTCTTCCTGGCTGCATTGCCAGGAAACAATGCCATCCTGCTTGGTAAAAATGGCGGTACAGGGCACCGGCGGCGCCGGGATACGCGCTTCGAAGGCTTCACGATCCGGCGGTGGCCGCTTGGGATTAAAGAGGTTGAACAGGGTGGTCACATTGTTGGCTTCCGGGTCGCCATTGATGGGACTGCCCAGGGTGAACACCTGGCTGACCCGGTCCGGGTAGGCCCGCGCCAGTTCCCGGGCAAACACCCCGCCCAGGCTCCAGCCAATCAACGCCACGGGCTGGCCATGGCGAGTCTGGATCGCCTGCAGCTGGCTTACCAGCATGGCCTTGCGTTTGCCGTTCATGCCCAGGTTGGTGCCCTGGGCCCAGCCGTAGACGTTGTAGCCCAGCCGGGTCAGGGCCCGGCGCAAGGGTCGGGTGCTGGCATCGCTGGCGCCGAAGCCGGGCAGCACGAGCACCGGCTGGCCATTGCCGGCGGGCAGCTGGCGATGGCCCAGGCCACGCAGCAGGTAACGTCCGTAGGCCAGCATGGCCCGGCTTTCTCCCAGTAACAGCCCCAGGGAGGGCGCGGATGGCTTGTCTGTCATCGCAAATTCCTCGTTGTTCTCTGCCCCCATCGTAACCGGCGTGGCGGTGACCACCTTGGTCATGACGCGGGCTGGGGCCGCGCCCGGGTCATGGCGCATCCGCTTTGTTTATCGTCGGTAACGGTGTGCTGGCAATGCGCAACAGCGGTGGCCGGGTCTGAGTCCTTACGCCATGATGGTGATAACCAGGGAGGTGCACAATGAGCAAAAACAACAAGGCGGCTCGTGCCGATCATCAGGTGATTGTGGTGGGCGCCGGGTTCTCCGGACTGTGTATGGCGATTCAGCTCAAGGAGGCGGGCTACGACGATTTCGTGGTACTGGAAAAGGCCGGGGATATCGGCGGCACCTGGCGGGACAATATCTACCCGGGCTGCGCCTGCGATGTGCCCTCCCACCTGTATTCCTATTCCTTTGCCCCCAACCCGCGCTGGTCGCGGATGTTTGCTCCCCAGCAGGAAATCTGGGATTACCTGAAACGCTGCGCCGACAAGTTCGGCGTCACCCCGCATATGCGCTTCAACTGCGAGGTGGAGAAGGCCGAATACGACGAGCAGAAGCAGATCTGGCATGTGACCACCCATGACGGCACCGAGCTGACCACGCGCATTTTTGTTTCCGGCATCGGCGCCCTGAGCATCCCCGCCTACCCGAAACTGCCAGGGGTGGAGAACTTCCAGGGCGAGGCCTTTCACTCCGCCCGCTGGAATCATGATTACGATCTCACCGGCAAACGTGTGGCTGCCGTGGGCACCGGTGCCAGTGCCATCCAGTTTGTGCCGCGCATTGCCCCGCAGGTCGAGCAGCTGGATCTGTATCAGCGCACCCCGCCCTGGGTGCTGAGCAAACCGGACCGGCGCATGACCAAAATTGAAAAGCTGCTGTTCAAGACCCTGCCGATGACGCAGAAGTTGTTCCGGGGCGGCATCTACTGGTGGATGGAAAGCCGGGTGCTGGGCCTGGCGGTGGACCCGCGCGCCATGAAACTGGCGGAGCTATATGGCCGCCACTTTATCCGCCGCAATATCAAGGACCCGGAACTGCGCAAGAAAGTCACCCCGGACTACACCATCGGCTGCAAACGCATTCTCATGTCCGATGAATATTATCCGTCGCTGAATCGGGACAATGTGGCGGTGCTGACCGACGGCATCCAGGAAGTGAAGGCCCACAGCATTGTCGATGGCAAAGGCGTGGAGCGGGAGGTGGACTGCATTATCTACGGCACCGGCTTCAAGGTCTCCGACCCCATCGGCCCCATGCAGATCATCGGCAAGGGCGGCGAGGAAATTCGCGACACCTGGAACGAGACCGGCATGGAAGCCTACCTGGGCATCTCGGTGAGCGGCTTTCCCAATTTCTTCATGCTGCTGGGGCCCAATACCGGGCTCGGCCATACCTCCATCGTGTTCATGATCGAGGCACAGGTGAACTACGTGATGCAGGCGGTGAACAAACTGCTCCGTGAAGAGGCCGGCTCCCTGGACGTGAAACCGGAGGTACAGGCAGGCTTCAACCGGCGCCTGCAGGCGCAACTGGATGATGCGGTATGGTCCTCCGGGGGCTGTGAGAGCTGGTATCTGGACGAATTCGGAAAAAACCGTACCCTTTGGCCCAGCTTCACGTTCCAGTACTGGATGCGCACCCGCAAGTTCGAGCCGGACAAGTACCAGTTCGATCCCGGGCCGGTCTGATCGGGACAGCCGGGGAACCGGGCCGTCCATTACCGGTCGTACTGTTCGACCTGAATCATCAAGGAGATGCCATGCCTCGCCTGACACTTGCCCTGTTCCCCGCCTTGTTGCTGCTGGCCGGACAAGCCCTGGCTGCCGACCGCCCGGTCTTCGGCTGGGTGGAAAAGACCACTATCGAGCCCTGGGGCGTGGAGCTGAAGGCGAAGCTGGACAGCGGTGCACTGACCTCGTCACTGCATGCCACCGATGTGGAAATTTTTGAAAAGGACGGTGACGACTGGGTACGCTTCACCGTGGACGTACGCGATGAAGCCAGCGGCAAAAAAAAGGAAAAAACTTTCGAAAAACCCCGTTACCGCAAAGTCCTGATTCGCGGTGCCGGTGGCATTGATCGTCGCCCGGTGGTGTTGATGAATCTGTGCATGGGCAACACCATCTATGAAGAGCAGTTCACCCTGAACGACCGCTCGGACATGATCTACCCGGTACTGCTGGGTCGCCGCACCCTGTCACATCTGGGCTACCTGGATGTGACCCGGACCTTCACCCATACCCCGAACTGCGATGAAGGCTCCACCGTCAAACTGGACAAGGACCAGGAAGACGACAAGGACATTGATGATTAAGCAACGACCGGGGAAGCAAGCTACAAGCCTCAAGCTGCAACGCGAATCACTGCCTCCCTGTTGTTGAACGTTTCACCCGCGCCGCTGAGTTCGGGCGCGGGCAAAACCTTTCCGAAAAGAAGACCTCAATCGCGTTGCAGCTTGCAGCTTGTAGCTGCTCTTAAGCCGGATTCACCTCGAAATACCCGAACAACCCATCCAGCGCCTCGCGCAGCACATTGCCCTGCAGGCTGATCCGCGCCTGCAGCTCTGCCACCGCATCGTCCGCGTCCATGGCATCGATATTTTCCTGCAGCAGATCCAGCGCCTTGATGCGTTTGATTTCCAGCTTGTCGTTGATATCTAGCTCCAGGGAATCCTGCCAGGCCAGATTGATACGGGTGGCTACCATGCCGGTTTCCAGATGGGCGAGGATTTCTTCCTGACCCAGATCCACGGCGGTGAATTTCACCGCCGCGCCTTCGTCCTTGGTGCCTTTCAGTTCGCAACGGTCACCCAGGGTAAACCCTTCCGGCAGCAGCTTGGTGTCTTTCAGCCAGTTGCTGAAGCTGGTGTAGGGGGCGGAGTTGGGGGCCGGATACGCTACCGGCAAGGTGCCGATGGCCTTGCGCAGGCAGGCCACCACTTCTTCGGCACGGCTGGCGGACGAGGCATCCACCATCACCCGCTTGCGCTCGGTATCAATCAGCAGGGAGGTACGACGGGAGCGAGTGAAGGCGCGGGGCATCAGCTCGAAGGTGATCTGCTCTTTCAGATCCGCCTTTTCCTTGCGACCCACCTTGCGGCCTTCCTCGTCCTGGATGTGCTCCACCTTCTCGTCGAGCAGCTCCTTGATCACCGGCCCGGGCAGCAAGCGTGAGGTTTCCTGGTAGGTGCAGTAGATAAAGCCGTCCACCGCATAGACCATCGGGTCCTGCCCTTTCAGGGGCGGCACAAAGCCTTCCGTGCGCAGGGTCTGCGAGCCACAGGGCTGGCAGCGGTTCTGGTCCAGGGTTTCATCGAGCTCGGCCACGGAGAAAGGAAAGACCTCTTCGCCCACAAACACAACCAGATTCTTGATCCACATAAACAGGTTCCAAACAGGGGGCGGCGAGAAAAGGCGCCGCCGAAACAGAAGGGTTGGCCACAGTAGCGAAATGCCCCAAGCGGCTCAAGCGCTCATTCCGGAGAATCGGACAAGAATCCGGCAGGAACTGCGGTGCCTGTTAAGGGTCACTGTCATTAGGCTATTTGTTTTGCCTTTCCGGCTGCCAAAAGCGACCGGGACTATCACACAGCATCTACAGGAGCAGGT
>NZ_JABURH010000118.1:7185-8262 GCF_014762765.1 Alcanivorax sp. | reverse complement strand
CACACCGGTGGATATGGATTCGGTGCTGTACCTGCAGTACACCGGCGGCACCACGGGCCTGCCCAAGGGGGCCCGGCTGACCTCGCGCAACCTGTTTATGAATAACCTGCAGGCCAATGTGTTTTACGGGTATCGCACCGGCGAGGAAACCGTGGCCTCCGCGTTTCCGCTGTTTCATATCGGCGGCGCGGCGGTGGTGTTCAACGCCCTGCGCACCGCCTCCACCTTTTTGTTGATTCCCGATCCCCGCGACATTGATCACTTCGTGGCGGAAATGACCGCGCGCACTCCCACCGTGCTGGCGGCAGTACCGGCGCTGTACCAGATGCTGTGTGCCAACGAGACATTCAGGGGGCTGGATTTCAGCGGCCTGCGCATGGCCATTTCCGGTGCTGCGCCTTTTGCCAAAGAAGAAGTGCAACGGCTGGAAAGTGTGATCGGCAAAAACAAGTTCTGCGAAGTGTATGGCATGACCGAGACCAGCCCGGTGATCACCCTCAACCCGGCCTCTCATTTCAAGGAAGGCCATGTGGGTATTCCCCTGCCGGGCACCGAGGTGCGCATTGTGGATGTGGACACCGGTAAGGAAATGCCACTGGGCGAACCCGGCGAAATCATCGCCGCCGGTCCCCAGGTGATGCAGGGCTATCTGGCCATGCCGGAGGCCACGGAAAAGGCCCTGGAGGAAATCGACGGCAAGCGCTGGATGCACACCGGCGATATCGGTGTGATGGATAACGACGGCTTTGTGCGTGTCTGTGATCGCAGCAAGGACATGCTGATTGTGGGCGGCTACAAGGTGTTTTCCGTGGAAGTGGAAGGCAAGGTGCAGAGCCTGCCCTGGGTCGCCATGTGCGCGGTGGTGGGCCGCCCGGATAACGACCGGCCAGGCAATGACATCGTGCAGCTTTATGTGGAGCGCAGCGCGGATTGCGACAAGAACGACACCGACCTGAAAGCCGAGCTGGACCGTTTCTGCCGGGAAAACCTGTCGCCCTACAAGGTGCCGAAAGAAGTGTTCTTCCTGGATGCCATTCCGCTCACCTCGGTGGGCAAGATCGACAAGAAGGCGTTGCG
>NZ_JABURH010000118.1:5586-6836 GCF_014762765.1 Alcanivorax sp. | reverse complement strand
GCGTTCAAGGCATCCCACTTCGTGCCGGAATCGGCGGAAAACATGCGTGAGTGGGAAGTGGAAGGCCGCTTTGTTCTGCGGGCAGACAGTACCGTCAGCAAAAGCCATTTCGCCTTTCGGCAAATCGGTGAGGAGTACGCCCTGTCCATTCTGATGGATGAGCCGGTGGGCGAACCCAAAGTCATCATTCACGGTAACGTCTACGAGCCGGACAGTGAAACGGTGGATGTGATCGGCGGGGCGGAGGCCATGAAAGTGGCCGAACATCTGCAGGCGCATATTCGTGCCGGCAATCTGTCTTACTGGTTGCGGGGTTTGCCGGCCACCGCCGATGCGGTGGTGTATCAGGAAGACCTGGACCGGGTGGATCGTATCGAGGAAGCCGGCTGGGATATCGACTACAAGGAATACATGGCGGTGCAGAATTATCTGTTGCCGTCAGAAGTGACGTTCAAGGGCGAGCCGGGTTCCTTCACGCTGAACATGGTACGCGCGGAAACGGCTTACCTGACTCATCCCTGCGGCCAGAATGTGTCGCCCACCGAGCTTGAGGCAGAGCCGGAAAATAGCCCCGGCCAGGACGCGGTTCGCCAACTGGTACCCAGCGACGGTAGCCCTCCCATCCCCCGCTGGGTGGATGAAGCGGCTTTCTGTCGTCAGCTGGTGAAGATTCACGGCAAGATACCGGATGCCCGGGTGGGCCTGTACGGGCCGGACTCCATGATGTGGAAACTGTCCCGGGCGGGTATGCCCGGCGCTTTTGGTGCGGGCCGGGCGCTGTTGCTGCAACTGGCCCACCCCTGGGTCACCGCCAGTATCGACGAACACTCGGTGGTCCGTGATGACCCATTGGGCCGTGCCCGTCGCACCTTCCAGCATGTGGGCACCATGGTGTTCGGCAGCATGCCCCAGGTGATGACGTCGGCCAATCAGGTGCGTGATATCCACGAAGAAATCGAAGGCGAAGTGCCCATGGATTCCGGGGCTTTCAAACGGGGCAGCGAATACCGGGCCAATGAAGTGGCGGCGATGATCTGGGTCCATGCCACCCTGTGGGAAACCCTGGCCTACATGTACGAGAAAATGGAAGGCGAGTTGACATCGGAAGAGAAGGACCAGTTCTACGAAGAAACCAAGCTGTTTGCCATGCTGTTCGGTGTGCCGGAACCGGCCCTGCCGGCAGACTGGAATGCCTTCATGGAATACAACCGCGCCATGTGGGCCAGCCCCCAGCTTACCGTGGAAGAAAA
>NZ_JABURH010000118.1:0-5117 GCF_014762765.1 Alcanivorax sp. | reverse complement strand
TTTCTGCAGCAGGTATTTGCCGACAAGGAACCGCAACCGGGCTTGCTACCCTTGCGTGGTGAACTGCGCAAGCGAGTGACAAAGGTGCTGGGGCATCCCTATCGAGGGATGCGGTTACGCTATTGGCATAGCGATGAAATCAGTGCCTGGATCATCGACGAAAAAAGCAAGGACATGCCCATGACCGTTGGTGTGGCCGTGGGGCCGGAGGGGATTGTGGATCTGGAAATCCTGGTCTATCGGGAACCTCGTGGTGGCGAAGTGCACCAGGCATTTTTCCGTCGCCAGTATCGCGGGATGACTCTCAGTGAAAACGATACCTTGTCGGGCCAGGTGGACGGCATCACCGGCGCCACTCTGTCGGTGGACGCCACCAGTCGGGTAGCTGCCATGGCGCTGGTACTGCATCAGGTGGTGATGGATAGATTGCCTTCCCGATAACCGGTGCTTCCCGCTGGTGGTTCTATGTTGGTTTGCGAGTCCAACAGCTGGCTTTGATTCGGTTTCTTTGTGGGAGATGATGCTTGCATCACGAAGGGTTTTGCCTGCAGCTACCGCCGTATTCGTCATGCAAGCATGACTTCCCACAAAAAACTTGACCGTTGTTTACAAAGCGAGATCCTTCGGCTGCTCTGCACCTCCTGGCTTTACGAGAAAGCGCCCAGAAGCCGGGCTATTAGCAATAACGGATAGTTGCCACAACCTCGCCAAGCCACCACTATCGAACCATTATCGCTGCGCTGGCTCTAACCGTTATGGTTCGATTTTTCCCGCCTGTTTTTCGAGGCCTTGGTTATGCATTGCTGCTGGTGCTGATTCTGGTACTGGTGGCGGCGGGCTGGCTTTATAGCCAGGGGCTACGTGTGGGGAAACCGAGCTGGGACAACGGCCTGAGCCTGGCCCATTGGCGTTGGCAGCCGGACGATTGCGCGCCCCTGGCCGGTGACGATCTGGTTCTGCGCGATCTGTTTCCTCTCACCGTCCACTCGCACACGGTCACTGTCGCTGCCTGTGATAGTGGTTCAGACGATGACGGTTTTGTGATGCCGGAATCCCTGCCCTGGACGCCCCCTTTTGCACTTTCCATCGATACGTTGCAGTTACCCGAGCTTGGTGGGGTGGTGCCGCCGCCGTTGCAGGTAAAGGCTCGACAGCAACAACAGCGCTGGTCCCTTCAGGTGGAGAGTCCACAAAGCGACCTGAAGGCGGAGTATGCCCGCGATGACGGGCATTGGTCGCTGCACGGCAAGGGCGCGTTGAATGAATGGCTCACGGACTGGCAGGGCAGATGGCAGTTTGAAGGCGAGGGTGTGTGGCAGGGACAACCTGCTGGCAGCCTTAGCGCAACCCTGCAGGACGTAGGCCTGCAGTCTCAGCCGCAAAAAGCCGAGCTGGCAATGAAGGCCCGTTTTACTGGTGCGCAGTGGCAAGCTGAGATGAGTCTGACCGAACCGTTGGAGCTCAATGGGCAGTGGCAACTGGCAATCCCGGCACCGTTATCGTTGCAAGGGCAGGGCATTGCCCTGTCGCAAGCCCGGGGACAGTTACAACTGCTAGGGCCGCCAGGGCAGGTGCATGTTTCTGCCAGCAGTGATGACGGCACCATAGAACAGGGTGCCGGGCGGGTCACGTTGACGGGGCCGGAGCTGGATGGGCAACTGGATTTTCAGTGGCAGGATCGAAGGCTGACCCTGTCGCCGGCAACCCTAGCGTTGCCGGAACAACTCTCCGCGCAATGGAAAGAGCCCCTGCAAGTGCCCATGGCATTGGACGGCGCCACGGATCTACCGTTGCTGGTTGGCTATGAGGATCTGCGCCTGGAGGCCAGCCCCAGCCGACTCCAGTGGCAGGGCAAACACTGGCAGTGGCAGGGAGCGCTGGCGTTGCAGGGCCGATGGCAAGGGTTCCGGCTGGATGGGCACTGGCAAGGCCAGGCCGCCAGCGATGGCTTGCAGGGAAAACCGATTACCCTCAATGCTCGTAACGACGACGACCGTCTCGCCTTCCGCTTGCCGCTGGAATCTCTGCACCGGGCACCTTACGGCGGCAAGGCCACGGTGAAAGGTCAGTACGCGGGCTACCCGCTCGATGGCAGCGTGTCGTTCCGCCAGGCCGATCTCGGTTGGCAGGGAACCCTGTCGGCCACGTCATCCATTCCCGGCTATGACCGGGGCGGTGATGTTTCCCTGCAGGTGCCATGGCACCTGAAAGACAGTGCCGTGGTGCTGGCGGATGGCAGTCGATTGTCGGTCAGCGAAGGGCTGGTGGAACAGGTGCTGCTGCGCCCGCTCACCGTGACGGCAAGGGGGCCGGTAACGGTGAGCAGTGCCGGGGCCCATGGTCAGGTGCAACTGCGCGGTGGTGGCTTGCTGGCGGCCCGCTGGCGGTTGCCGGTGGTGGCAGGCAGTGCCCGGCTGGTCGGCAAAAAAGCCACGGCACGGCTGACTATTGCCGATTGGCAAAGCGAGCTGACGGCGGAAGCCTCTCTGGCAGGGGAAATACCCCGTGGTAGTTTTCAGATCGATAGCAGGCTGATCCCGGCCATGGGCCAGGGCCTGGACATGACGCCGCAGAAAGGCACTCTCACAGGGAGGGGGAGCTGGCAATGGCGTGACACTCTGTCTGCACAGGGCACAATTCGCCTGCTCGATACGGCAGTGGACTGGGGCAGCGTCACGGCCCGGGGGATTCAGGGAACTCTGGAAGGGCACTATCGTTATGGTGCGGTGTCTCTGAAGAGTGCAGGGCCGGTGACGGCGAACACCCTGGATATCGGTACCCCGATTACCGGCCTGTCACTGCAGATGGAGAGCGATCTCAGCCAATGGCAGTTCACTGATATCAGTGCGGATCTGTTGGGAGGCTCCCTGCGGGCACCGGCACTGGACTGGCCCTCACCCCGTCCCCAGCCGGTGGTGATTACCCGCATTGATCTGGAGCAGGTGGCCGCCTTGCAGAACCCGCCGGCGGTATTTCTGGATGGCCGTGTTGGCGGCTATGTGCCCCTGCAACTGGGCACGGACTTTATGGTGGTGGAAGGGGCCCGGCTGGCCAATGAGGAAACCTTGTCCCTGCGTATTCCTCCGTCATCCAGTGTGCAATCCATGGCCAGCGCCAATCAGGCGGTGAAACTGGCCCTGGAAAGCCTGAGCGTGCTGACCATTCCGGATTTCCAGGCGCGCATGAATATGGACCGGGAGGGTTGGCTGGAAGCCGCGGTGACCATCAAGGGTGTGAATCCGCAGAGAAATAATCTGCCGGTGGTGTTTAACTACACCCATCGGGAAAACATGCTGGTGCTGATGCGCAGCCTGCGTATTGGCGATGACATTACCGAGAAACTGCGCACGGAGAGAACCCAATGAAAAACCTCACGCCGGGTCTGTTGCTGGCAGCGGCAATGTTGCCCGCCTGCACACCGACGGTGGCACTCAAGGCACCGGAAGAGCCCATCACCATCAACCTGAACGTGAAGATCGATCATGAAATCCGCCTCAAGGTGGAAAAGGATATCGATCAGTTGTTCAGTGAAGACAGTGACCTGTTTTAAGGAGTAGGGACCATGAAAATTGTAAAGACCATGATTGCCACCCTGACCCTGCTGATGAGCATGGCGGCGTTTGCACTGGATTTGGATGCGGCGAAAAGCCAGGGCATGGTGGGTGAACAACCGGATGGTTATCTGGGGGTGGTCAAGGCGACCCCGGCGGCCGTGGAACTGGTGGCGGATATCAACGAGAAGCGCCGAGCTGCCTACGAACGCATTGCCAAAGAGAACGGCATTACCCTGGATCAGGTGGCACGCCTGGCCGGCCAGAAAGCCATCGATAAAACCGATGCCGGGGACTATGTAAGAACGCCGGACGGCCAGTGGGTAACCAAGTAGTGATGTGGTCTACGTAGGGTGGATTACGCCGGCGGCTAATGCACCCTGCGGAAGATGGCGGGCAGACTTCGTTGTCTGCGTTAATAGATAATAATATTTTTATAAAAATAAATTTCTATAATTGGAGCATTGGAGCTCTCGTTCCAACTGATAGTTATTACTGAATGTTATGTAAACTCTTGGTCTGAGAGTGGTTAAATTTCCGTAAATTTACGCCTCTGAGCACGGTTTCATGGCTGCTTGTTCTTCTTCCTGGTGGTTAAATCCCCGGCATTACTGGGCAACAGGAAAGGAACTCTGCCATGAAAACTATTTTGCGCGTTACTGCGGCTCTTCCGCTGTTTATTTCCCCTCTTGCCATGGCCGGAGAAAATGTTCCGGATCGCTATGGCTATATCGGTGGCCATGCCAGCTATTACACCTTTTACGACAACGATGTGATCGGTAACGGCACCGATGGCCTGGATGATGTGCCCTTTTATGGTGGTCAGCTTGGCTGGCGCTTCCATCCCAACTGGTCGGTGCAGGGCTGGTATGACGAGGTGGAAGGCGATGCTGAAAGCAAATACGATTCCGGCCGTCGTCTTGATATGACCAACTATTTTGTCAGCGGTCGTTACCACTTCAACGATACCGGCATTCTCGGTTTTGAACCCTATGCGGGTATCAATGTGGGTGAGCAGCTGATCGAAAGCCTGAACAACACCAACAGTGATGAAAACGATGAGCTGATGACGGGTGTTGAGCTGGGTGTTCAGCGCGCGTTCTTCAAGCATGTGATTCTGGATCTGGGTACCCGTCAGGCGTACAGCACTGATCGCGAGTACTGGGAAGGCCAGGTCTATGCGGGTATCAATCTGGCATTCGGTATCAGCAACGACAGCGATGACAGTGCTGAAGACGAGGTGGTGGAGTCCGCACCGGCGCAAGTGGTTACCGGCGATAGCGATGGTGATGGCGTCAACGACGACCGGGATCGTTGTCCGAACACCGCCTCCGGCGCGGTTGTGGATGCGGATGGCTGCCAGGTCTATGAAAGCTTGAAGCAACGCGAAACCTCGGTGATCTACTTCGGCTTCGACCGCGATACCATTCAGGGCCAGTTCACCGATGAAATCCGCGGTGTGGCTGAGCGGCTGAACGGTGGTGAGCAAGGCCATATCCGTGTGGAAGGCCATGCGGACAGCACCGGGCCGGCAGACTACAACCAGGGCCTGTCCGAGCGTCGTGC
>NZ_JABURH010000071.1 GCF_014762765.1 Alcanivorax sp. | reverse complement strand
ATGTAACGGTAATAGGCACCCTCTTCCCAGGGTTGGGACGGGGTAAAGACCAGGCGACGATTGCCCACCTCCAGCTTGCCGGTCACACCCGCCTCACAGCGGTATTTGCGTTTGCCGTCTTCGTCATAGCGCAGCGGGCGCCCCGTGGCTGGGTCCAGCTCCACCTTTTCCACCCGGAAGCTGCCCACGTCACAGGCATTGGTATTTTCAAAGACCACCGATTCCGCGTCGATATCCCGGGAGAAATTCACCCGGATAGCACGATCTGTCGGCAGCGAGGGCACCGGATTGCGGTCGTCTTCCACCTTGCCGCCCTGGCAGAAACCATGGTTCCCCGCTTCGATTTCCCAGTGCGCCTTGTCGGCGGCACAGGGGAAGCCCGGATAGCTGGTCAGCACGATGGGGGGCGCCAGGTCCCCCACCTGCTGAGGCAGATTAAAGGAAGCATTGACCGGAACCGCGGGGTTGCCGGCCAGGTCGGTGACCCGGGAGCTGACCATGGCGGTATAGCTCTCGCCGAATGCCAACGGAGCAACCGGTCGCATCACCAGGGAGGCGCCATCCAGATACCAGTCCACCGCCACATGGCTGCCATCCTGTTGCAGGCCGAAGGTGTCGCCGGCGCTGAGGCTGGACGGATCCAGGGGCTCATCGAAATTGAGGATCACCGCATCGCCAGGACGGGCGCTCAGCGCTGTGCCCGACTCGTCCACGGCGGGGACCATGGACTGCAATTGTGGTGCGGTCATATCCGGCACCGGTTGCGGCGCGTTCTCCTGATCCTCGTAGGACTTCATATGGAAGCTGAGCAGCCCAAAGGCGGTTTCCTGGCCCAGGACTTTCGGCTCCACGATACCCACCGCATCAATTTCCATGCGGCCCTCTTTTACCAGCGCCATGCCATTGAGTTCCACATGCAGCAGGGTCTGGCTGAGGGCGCCGTTGGCCTCCGGGTTTTCCGCCGTCATGGACACATCCATGTACAGCTTCACCTGCTTGGGCGCTTCATGGGCATCACTGTAGGGGTTGGGCAACAGGTAACCTGACGCATCCGACAGGAAGGTCACCGCGATGGCGCCGGTGTCGATGCCCGCCGCCACTTCCCCCGCCACCTTGACGGTCACATTGGTGCCGGTGAGCAGGCTGTTGCGGGGAATCCGCAGTGGCGATACCTGCGGATAATTCGGCAGGTAGGCCAGCTCCGCGAACACATCGCCAGTCTGCATGGTCGCATCCTTGTCGCCCAGCAGGGTGGACTGGATTGGCACACAGTTCATGGTGGCGCCGGTAAGCTTGGCCACCAGGGCATCCGGAGCATTGCACGGGTCGTTCTGGTCCTCACTGGCGCTCAGGGCTTCCTGCACCAGGGTCGCGCGGGGCATGGAATCCCGGGCGGTCCAGCTCTGCTCGAACCCGCCGGTGAGCTGGGCCTGATCCACCCCCCGTACCGACGGGGTGAATTTCAGGGTGTACCGCTGTCCCGGGGTCAGATCCTGGAGAGGATCGATGGTCACCGCATTGCCTTTGACCAGCAGCGCAGCGGGCACGGTATCACCCTCGTGTTCCAGTTCCACGGAAGCTCCACCGTCGGTGTCGCCATATTGCATGGTTCCCGGGTCAAGCATCTGGTTGAAGCGCACCCGCAGGGTGGAAAAGTCCATGAAGGGCAGCGCATTGCCGTCCGGGATCACTTGGCTCACGGCCAGATCCGACGTGGCCATCCGGGTGGACAAGGGTCCGTCATGACTGAGGCGTGTGACGAAATCCAGGCCACCATCCGGGAACACCGGACTGCCCTGGTCCGTTTCGATGCCGTCGATCACCAAGCGGTAATGGCTGTGGCTCTGAAGCGAGCTCTGCGGCTGCAGCATCACGCCCATGCCGCCATCCAGCGATTGCAGGTCACCCAGGGCCACCTGGTTATCTCCCGTGTCCTCACAGGCGTCGCCCAGCTGGCCACAATCGAGCAGGGTAAAGTGACTGGCATCCACCGCCATGGCGTGGGAAAACCGCAACACCAGCGGCGTTTTTGGTGACAGGTTCTGCTGCCCGTCATAGGGATAGCTGTAATACACTTCCGCCTGCTGCCAACCGGCAATGGACGGGGTGTCTCCGGCATCTCCCCCACAGGCGGCCAGGGTCGCGGCCGCGGCGGCCAGCCATAAATTTCTTGTTGTCATCGCCGATCTCCTAGAATTTCAGGGTGATGGAGCCGGAAAACACGTGTACGTCCCCTTCTGCGTCCACACTTTCGTAGGGTTGCGGGAAGGACGGTGAGCGGCGGTCGTAGAGGTCAAAGGTGCGGGTTTCCAGCTTCTGGTACTGGTAAGCCAGATCCAGACGCACCGGAAACGCCAGCACCGGCACTGACTTGTACTGGGCAGTGAGCCCCAGCCCCAGGATCCACTTGTCGGTATCCAGGTAGTTCACTTCCAGGGAGCCGTCGGAATCCAGCGGCGATTCGCTGAAGGCCACCCCACCGGTGACCATGTAGGTGTCATCCAGGTGGAATTCGCCACCCAGCCGGGGCACCACGATGTCCTTGAACTTCAACTCATAGGGGGTGCCTTTGTACTGCACCGCCTGATCTTTGATGGTGTCGCCTTCCAGCTCTTCTTCCAGCCGTGACCATTCCTGCATTTCCACGGTCAGGCCCACCCGCCAACGATCACGCCCGTAGGCCAGACCGGCGGCATAGATGTTCGGCTGATAGGAATCCACGGTGCTGATGGCCAGATTGATACCCGGATCCAGCACAGTGCCGGGAATGGTGATGGTGGAATCCACCGTGGTGTTGGTGTTGGAGTAACCCCGGAAACTGAAGGCAGTCTCCAGACCGCTGTACCAGCAATCGTTGCCGTCACCACAGAAGCTCTCACCCCAGTCCATGTTCATGCCGAAGATCGGACGAATGGAGGGCTTGGCTGACACGTTAAGCGTCTCATAGCTGGTCACCCCGCCCAGGGTGGAGGTGGCCACCAGCTCCGCTTCCGAGTGAAGCGTGATGCGGGCGGACAGGCCCATATCCAGGCCACGCCAGATCTGCGTGCCGCCGCCCAGATTCAGGAACAGGGGCTGACGACCGAATTCGAAGTACTGGCCCTCAACAGAGGTCTGGGAATTGAACGCCATCATTTCCTCGCCGTACTTCTCTACTCCCAGCATGAACCCCAGGTACAGGGGGTGGTTGAAGCGGGTCAGCGAGGACAGGTCGGTTTTCATGCCCAGCAGAGTGTGCTGGGAAGGCGAATCCTGCAGCGTATCGCTGCTGCGCGGCAGCGGCGCGGCGCCACCCAGGCTGCTTGCGCGCAATTCATGGTCCGCATGCAATAACCCGGTGGTCAGCTCGCCCCGATCATCCTGGGCCAGGTAGGCCGGATTGTAGTAAGTGGCGGAGACCTGGCTGTTGAACAAGGACAGGGCCTGGGCAGACGCCAGATCCGACGGCAACACCCCGTAGGTGGTACCGATGTTGCCCATGCTGGCCATGGCCGGCGAGATACACACCACCCCAACGCCCGCCACAACCGCAGGCAGCAGTTTTCGCATTGTCATGAAGCTCTCCAAAAAGACGCGCCCGTACCGGGGCTATTGTTATTTTCGATTTGCATACACAGTTATGTGCGCAAAAAGTTGGCATTAACGTACCAACTTTCCTTCACGAATACATCACGGGAAATGGCTAAACCGTCACCAAATTTACATATATACACAAAAAGAAACGTTACGATATCGGAACAGCTAGGGAGATGTTCGTAGCTTTTTCGGGGAAGTTAGGCCATTTGCAGGATGCAATAGCCGACAGGACCATCAGCCCTGGGGGGAATCCAGTCGCTCGGCGCGTCGACGGGTCAGCACCATCACCGGGATCAACCCCAAGAGCACCAGGGTCAGCGCCGGGGCGGCAGCCCGTTGCCACTCCCCCTCGGCGGTCAACTCGTAAATCCGGACTGCCAGAGTGTCCCAGCCGAAGGGGCGCAGCAGCAGGGTGGCCGGCATTTCCTTCATCACATCAATGCCCACCAACAGCAACGCGGTGAGCAGGCCCGGCAACATCATCGGCACATAAACCCGACGGCCCACTTCCGCGGAGGATGCCCCCAGGGTACGGGCCGCCTCCACCAGGCTGGGACGCACCTGCTGGAGGGCGTTTTCCACCGGACCGAAACCCACCGCCATGAAGCGCACCACATAGGCCAGCAACAATGCCGCCAGGGTACTGACCAGCACGATGCCCAGCCCCAGGTCCGCCAGCCAGCCCTCTACCGCACTGAAACTGATCATGATGCCCACCGCCAGCACCGACCCTGGCAAGGCGTAGCCCAGCGTCGCCAAGCGCACGGCCACGGACACGGACCGTGATGGCTGATGCCGCTTCACCCAGGCCAGCCAGCCGGCCAGACTCAGCACCAGCAGCGCGGCCATGGTCCCGAGCAGGAAGGTCCGCCAGATCAGATTGAGGAAACGGGCATCCACCTGCATCAGGCCGTTGTCGATCACCCAGTAGAGCAGGCGGCTGACCGGCAGCAGGAAGGCCATGAACAACACGGAAAAGGCAAACAGCGTCACCCCCCAGGCCAGCCGCGGACGACTGCGCAAGGTCTGCCGCCCACCAATTTCACTGTAGCGGGCACGGCTGCGGCCGCGCCGTTCCAGCCATAGGGCCACCACTACGAACAGCAATAGCAGGGAGGCGAGCTGGGCGGCTGCCTGCAGGTTGAACAGGCCGTACCAGCTCTTGTAGATGGCCGTGGTGAAAGTATCGAAGTTGAAGATGCTGACCGCGCCAAAGTCCGCCAGGGTTTCCATCAACGCCAGGGCCAGCCCGGCAGCAATACCGGGCCGTGCCATCGGCAGTGCCACCCGGAAGAAGGCGGACGAAGCCGTGTCACCGAGGATGCGGGCCTGTTCCAGCACCGCCCGCCCCTGGGCCTCGAAAGCCAGCCGGGCGAGCATGTAGACATAGGGATAGAGCACCAGGGACAGGGTGATCACCACCCAGAGGGGATGGCGGGCACTGAAGTCGGGCAGCATCGGCAGCCACTGGCGCAGAAAGGTCTGGATGGGGCCGGCGTAATCCAGCAAGTCCACCATCACGAAGGCGAGAACATAGGCGGGCATGGCCATGGGCAGCAGAAGCGCCCATTGCAGCCAGCGGCGCCCGGGGAATTCCAGGGTGGCCACACACCAGGCCAGGGACACGCCGAGCAGCAGCACCCCGGCGGACACCCCCACCATCAGGAACAGGGTGTTGCCCACCAGCCGCCACAGCACCGTGTCGAGCAGGTGCTGCCAGGTGGCCCATTGCTCCTGCTGCCAGGCGGCCAGCAAGACCACAATGGGCACCAGCACCAGCAAGGCCAGCAGCAGAACGCTGGCTCCGCTGGCGGACAGGGCTCCCCGGGTTCGCACCGGTTAGCGGTACCCGGCGCGGTCCATCAGTTTGACCGCATCCACCTGCAAGGCACCGGCCACACTGACGTTGAGATCATCCGACTGGAATTCCCCCCAGGAAGCCACCTCTTCGGCGGGCTCCACGGCGGCATTCACCGGGTACTCCATATTGCGGTCGGCCAGCAGCTTCTGGGCTTCCGGTTGGCTCATCCACTCCAGCAGGTCGCGGGCCTTTTCCGGCCGCGGCGCATGGCGGGTGATGCCCGCGCCGGAGATGTTCACGTGCACGCCGCTGGAATCCTGGTTGGCCCAGAACAGGGACAGGGGCAGCTGCGGGTTATCCTGCTTCATGCGGCCAAAGTAGTAAGTGTTTACTATGCCCACATCGCACTGACCGGCCACGATGGCTTCCATCAGAGCCGTGTCGTTGGAGAACACGTCGGTGGCCAGATTCGCCACCCAGCCACGCACGATTTCCTCGGTTTTTTCCTCGCCCAGGCGCTGGATCATGGTTGCTACCAGGGACTGGTTGTAGACCTTCTTGGAGGTGCGCAGACAAAGACGCCCCTTCCACTCCGGGTCGGCCAGGGCTTCATAGCTGGACAGGGCGGACGGATCAACGCGCTCGGGGGAATAAACCAGGGTGCGGGCCCGCACGGTCAGACCGAACCAGCGGTTCTCCGGGTCGGTCAGTTCCGCCGGCACATTGGCGGCCAGCACCTGGGAGTCCAGGGGTTGCAGCAGGCCCTTGTCCGCCGCATTCCACAGGTTACCGGCATCCACCGTGATCAGCATATCCGCGGGGGAACGCTCACCCTCCGCCTGCAAACGGGCGGTCAGGGCGGCGGCGTTGTCAGTGATATAGCGGATTTTCACCCCGGTAGCCTCGGTGTAGGCATCGAATACCGGCTTGATCAAATGGTCATTGCGCGAGGTATAGACCACCAGCTCTTCTTCAGCGGCGGGTTCGGAACAGGCCCACAGGCCGGTAAGCATGACAGCGGCGGCAGCCACAGTGGCAATGGCTCGCATCATAGCGGACTCCATAAATGCACAAGGAAACAAGAATGATTCTTAATTGGGCGGCAAGTATGGCAGGAATTTATGCCAAGCTCTAGAGCCTGTCGGCACTATTTGCCGCGCCCCCGCGGACCGTTCAATACCCTCAAGCCCGGGGCCGCGCCCGAACCGGTAAATCGGCGCCCCGCCCCATGGCCTGGCTGGCAAACAGACGCTTGAGTGGCCCGGCCTGATTGACCCAGCGCATGCCGGTATTGCGCAACCAGCGCACCGGCAGGGCCCGCTGCCCGAACAACTGCTGAAACCCGCGCATGGCGTTCTGCATGAGCAGATTCTCGCCACGGCGACGACGCTGGTAACGGGCCAGGGCCGCACTGTCGGCACAGGACCGCCCGCTTTGTGTGGCACGCTCCACCTCTTCTGCCAGCACCGCCGCATCCAGCAGGCCCAGGTTCACGCCCTGGCCGGCCAGCGGATGTATTACATGGGCGGCATCGCCCACCAGTGCCAACCCGGCTGCCACATAGCTGCTGGCATGCCGCTCCTGAATGGGAAACACCGCCCGCTCGCTGAGCAGGGTCACTTCACCCAGCGCCTCGCCCGTGGCCGCCTGCAGTTCGGCCGCAAAATCCGCCGGCGCCGCTTCCCGCAGCCGGGCAATCCGCTCCGGCCAGCCAGACCAGACGATGGAACACTGCCGCTGTTCACCCTGTTGCGGGTCACTGTAAAGCGGCAGCAACGCCAAGGGGCCGGATTCCATGAATACCTGACGGGCACAGGCGTTATGGGGCAAGGCAGTGGCGATGGTCGCCACCAGCGCATGGTGACCGCTGTCACGGGCGCCACCACTAATACCGGCCCAGTCACGGACCCGGGAGCGGGCGCCATCGGCGCCCACCAGCAGGTCTGCCTGCCATTGCTCATCGCCCGCACGGACCTGCCAGCGACCCTCTTCACGGCGCGCCTCTTCAACGGCCACCCCACAGCGCCAATGCAGGTTCGGGTAGTCCGCCGCACGGCGGTACAGGGCGGCCGCCAGGTGGCCATTCTCCAGCAACCAGCCCAGGGATTGCGCTCCCACTTCCCGGGCGCGGAACAACACTTCACCGGTGCCATCCTGATCCCAGACCTGCATGGCGTCGTAGGGCTGCACCCGGCTCATGTCCAGGTACTCCCAGACACCACTGTTCTGCAGCAGCCAGTGACTGGCCTCGGTGAGCGTGGACACCCGCAACTGGGCCGGGCCGGTCGGCATCACTGGCGCCGGCGCCCCATCCAGCACCGTCACGGTCAGCCCCTGCTCCGCCAGCAACACCGCCAGCAAGCCCCCGGTCATGCCACCGCCGACAATGACGATGTGTTGTTTTTCGCTTGCAGGCGACACGCTATTGGGTTGCACGCTTTGTCCTCACGTTTTCAGGTGCTTTGAGTTGAAAGTTCAAAGTTTAAAGTTGAAACACGACGCTCGTTTAGTGCCAGCCGAGCGGCGTTTCCCCCGCGTCCATACATGACAGGGAAAAGATTAAAAGCAAGGCCCAACCTTGGCGCCTCATTGTTACGGTGCATTCTACGGGTCTTGCGGCGCGGCGTTGACGCAAATCGTGTGGCTACAAGTTTCGCTCGCGTTTCAACTTTAAACTTTGAACTTTCAACTGCTTTCACAAGCCCATGGCGCGGCGCGCAAAACCCTGGCGCAGGCCGGGCAGGATATCCATGGCCACCAGCCCCAGCTGCCGGCTGTGGGCGAACAACGGCTGCTGCACCCGGAACAACTCCGGTACCCAGCGGGAGGCCTGGCTGATCAGGGCCTGGTCCTGCTCCCGGCGTTGCACGTATTGCTGCAACAGGGACAATGCACCCGGTGCCGGGGCAGCGCCAACGGTGCTGGCCAACTGCACCAGATCGCGCACGGTCAGGTTGAAACCCTGCCCCGCTACCGGGTGCAAGGTATGGGCAGCATTGCCCACCACCACCCCATAGGGAACCGCCTGGGCACAGGCATGGGTCAGCACCAGCGGGTAACGCTGGCGTTCGCCGA
>NZ_JABURH010000107.1 GCF_014762765.1 Alcanivorax sp. | reverse complement strand
TCAAACAGAGCGACTCTGCCGGGCGCATCCAGGCCACCCTGGCGGACAATGCTGCGACGTTCCTGGCGTTTCAGGCCGTTGAAGGTGGCCTCTGCCTCAATAATGATTTTGCCTTCGGGGATAGTTTGCCCTTCCTTTACCAGTCGCAGACCGCGTAGATCCTTTTCTCCGCTGGCTTTGGTCAGCCTTATGAGCATGTCTACCTGCTCGGTACTCTTTTGCTCTAAGGCTTTCTGCCACTGCTGCTGGAAGTGAAAAAGCAGGCAGGCCAGGGTGGTGCTGGCCTGGGCTCTCACCTTTTTCAGATAATCGAAGGCACTCAAGTCATCGTCATGGCTTTCCTCTTCTCCGGAGAACAAAGCGGCAAAGGCGGAGGCCCGAAAGTTGCTACCCTGTGGTGGGGAAAAGATGTTTTCTTCACGGGTGTCCGGTTGGTAGTCTTGCTCCAGAGGGATCTGTCCTGGGCTTGGGAAGAGCGCACTATGCAGAGGGTGTCGCTCTGCAAGAAGAGACGCGAGCCAGGTCTGGATAGGATCGTTGTCCGGCTGATAATCCGGGTCCGGGTTAGCGTCGTAGTTGCTGTCGATGACTGACGGATCCGGACCTGCACCGCTGAGGATACCGTTGATGCTGGCCCAGAGGACACTGTAGTCCGGCGTGGTGTGTGGGCTGTCCCAGTCGGCCACTTGGAGGTGCTGGTTCTGGTCGGGAACGGGTAGCCAGGCAAGGTCCAGGAGGGCCTGTGGACAACTGACCAGTAGTGGCTGATCGCTGTTAGCCGGGCTGCCATCGGCAAGGTTTCCCTCCAGCCAGTGGACCAGTGCCTGGCGCAGGCTGCGGATGTGTTGGCGCAGTTCGCGGCGCTCTTCAACGCGAAGAATCTTTTCCAGTTCGCCGCGATCGATGCGTGAGGCTGCCGCGCGAAGGTTGCGGGCGTGTGGGCTTTTATCGTCGTATCTTCGACCTCGCCTGGTTTGGCTCCATTCATGAAGTTCTTCATTGAAGAGTAACTGGTAGGCATAGAGGGCACTCTTGCCGTGCTCTTCCTTGTCGATGGCGTTGGGGTTGATGCAGGAGTTTGGATCTGCGTCTGCCAGGTCGGGAAGATCTGGATCACCTTCTATGGATGCCAGGTGGCTTTTCAGCTCCTCGGTATGTAGCTGGATCAGGCCCACCATGTTGTTGGCAATCCCCAGCGGGTCCTGCAGGGCCGCCACCGGCAGGTTGTCCTGAATATCTGCGCGGCTCAATTGGGGCAGGGCCAGCAGCCCGTTTTCGTCGGGCTGGTTGTAGTGGTTGTTGGCTTGCCAGGCACCGATCAGGGCCGTTTGTTTGAGGGTGTCCGGCGAGCCCTGGCCATCGAAACTATTCACATTTAACAGCGTGGTCCGCTGCAGGCGCAGGGCGTGGTCCACGTTGTCGCGATGCCACCGGTAGGGGGCGTGTTCCGGCAAGTCGCGCAGGTAACGGGGGTCTTCATCGGCCAGGCCGCCGAGGATTTCGATCAGGGCCCAGCTCCAGGGGATTTCCGAGAAGGCGATTTGCAGTAGTACCGGGCCGCCATTGAGGCGGTGGGGGACGGTGATGGCGCCGATTTCGGTTTCCATGCCGTCGTCCGGTGGGCGCTGGTCGCAGCCCTGGTACTTGGCCAGGTTGATGTCGCGGAAGGTGTTGCCGTCATCGCTGACCACCAGTTCCCGCCACAGGTAGCCACCGACAAAAATATACAGTCTGCCGTTGTCGCGAAGGGGGGCAAGATGCAGGCCTTCCGGATCCGCAAAGCGCACGGGTTTGATGTGGCCGAGGGCGGTGAGGGCGTCTGTGCTGGTGTCGTCCCGGACTACAGGCAGCCCCTGACCCAGTGGCACCAGATACAGGTTGTCGCTGTCTTTGCTCAGATAGCCGCTTTCTTTCAGGCCTTTTGCGACCGCGTCAGGGTAGCGGGTGCGGTTGTCGTTGAATTCCAGGAACAGTTCCGAGGCGTCTTCTCCGTTGACGTAGAAAGAGGCGATGGTTCTGTTGCCGACGGTTTCATTGTCGGCCAGGAAGCGGGTTTGGGCGTTCATTTCACCCTCCGGCGCAGGCGTACGAAGTGGCGACGACGGGGCTGGGCGGGAGCCTTGTTGTCCACGTCAAGACGATGGGTCGGTGCGATGGTTTGTTCTTCGGTTTCTTCCGCCGTGAGGCCCTGGGGCAATCCGGCGCCGGCCTGCTGGAGCGGGGCGGGTGCGGTGTTGCGCATGTTGGACACCATCATGTCGCTCTGGCGCACGGCGGGCTGGCCTTCCACGAAGACGTTGGGGGAGAAGGTGAGAAATTCCGCCTGCCCGGCAATGGTGCCGGACAGGATCCCGCCGCAGGTTCCCGCCATGTCGCCGCTGCTTTTGGCGAAGGTTGACGCCACATGGCAAACCGGATTGCCGTTGACCAGCACGGAGCTGGCGGTGCCAGCGGCATCAGTACTCATGGCCACGTTGTTGTAGGGAATGGGCTGACAGAAAGGCGGCGTCTTGCAGATATCCATGGTGACAAGGGTGCCACCGGAGCCGGCGTGAACAGCGGTGAGGCCGTTGATCAGGATATTACTCATGGCGGGTTCCTTCCATTGAACCGGGGTGTTGTGCGATGTCTTGTCGTTGATGATGCAGTTGCATGGCCAGGTGTTGCGGGCCATCGGGGCTGTCCAGCACCAGGGCGGTATCCGCCGGGCAGATGCGAAAGCGCAGCGCTTCACAGGCGGTGATCAGGCCAATTGGCAAGGTGGCTGCGCCACTATCGCCGATGGTGAGTGCCGGGCGCAGGATATGCAGTGGCGCTGGCAGGGTCGGTTGCGGTGCTTCTTTTTCCCCTTTGCGCATGGCCAGGTTGTCACGGTTGGAGAGACGCACTGGCCACAGGCTTGTCTGGGTAGAGTGCCAGCTGAGTTCATGGTCGCGGGTTTGTGCGCGCGCCAGTACCAGCCGATCAGGACGGGCAACGGTGTCATTGGCCGCAGCCTGCCGGGCGGCGGTGGCCAGGGCCTGGCCCTGTTGATGGGGGTGATCCGTTGCGGCAGCCGAGCTGCCAAGGCCGGTGCAGGTAATGTCGCCGGGTTGCAGGGTGTCGCTTGCTTCGAATCTCACCAGGGCGATGGCCTCCGAGAGGATCCGGCCGTGGCTCCAGCTATGGGTGCGTACGTCGTTAGTGGGTTGCCGTTCGTTCAGGGTTTCCTCATTAAGCAGACTGTCGAGCCCGAGCAGGGTGAGCGCGGTGAGGTTCCCTTGCTGCAGGTGTTGCCATTCTTCCACCAGTGCTTCGGGCAGGGTGCGGGGGCAGGTCACCCGTATTTCGCCGGCAGCGCATACTTCTGCCAGCCGATTGTGTAGCCAGGGGAGGAGGGACTGCTGTAGGCGCTCATAACGTGCCCGGTCCGGCGCCGGCAGGCAAAGCAGTATCCGGCTGTCCGTCAGGGCTGGGCCATTTTCGTCCAGCAGGGAATCCAGGGCCGGGATCAGGCGCTGGGGGTTGAACGGAGCCTCGTCGTGCTCAGAGGGGATTCGCCCCAGCATGACCGGGTCGGGGTTGCCGCTGTTGGGGTCTGGTATGCACAGGTTTCTGTCTGCCTGATACGCCGGTATGCCGGCCTGGCAGGCCCAATAGACCCCGGCCGGGTGAGTACCGGTGGGGGCGTTGAGCGCGTAGTGGCTGAGGCGGATGGCTGCGGGCATGAGCGGTCAGTTGAGTTCGATTCGGGCGCCAAGCAGGCGGTTGATGCCGTCAGCAATGGCGTGGATTTCCCGCCCATCAAGTAGCAGGGTGCCATCCGGACGCAGCTCTATCTGGGCGTCGCCGGTACGCAGTATCAGGCCTTTGGGGGCATCGAAGAGGAGCTGGCCATTGTCCAGTTCGGTGACCAGATCCGCGCCCGGGTGGCTATCCGCCAGGGGAACGATGCGGTCTGTGACCACTACCCCGATAGTGTCATCAAGCAGGCAAAGTACCCGGTCACCTTCTTGCAGAGTTGTGATGGTTTCGGCGACGTGACGGACCGGCTGCGGATTGTCGTGAGTCGGGGTGGTGACCAGAAGGGCGCCATCCTGGCAAATGATGGTGGCGATGTAAGGGGATGATGTGCCGGGCAACCGGTCCGCTGCCCGTAATGATGACGTGACCATGAGCCTCTCCTGCTTCCTTGCCGGATCAAAGCAGGGAACGCTAACAGGCCGCCCAGTGGAGATCTGTAGGAAATCGCTGACAGTTGTCGACAGTGAGAGCCGTTTAACGCAATTCAGCTACGTTGGATGCTCCCGTTGGCACTGCCGTCCGGCAGCCAGCCCTGTTCCAGCATGATCGGGCCGCTGTCGCGGTGCAGCTCGACCACGCTGCTGGCACGGGTGCCGTAGGTGGGGGACTGGATAAAGATCGGTGCTACCAGTCGTTCCAGATCCAGGCCGACGCCGGTATCGGGAAGTTCGCTGTCCGGGGGTTGGTAGTGATCGTTGACTACCCCCATAAGCTGTTCCGGACTGCTGCCAGCGGCGATGGCGTTGGCCAGGCGTTTTTTGGCGCGTTGTACCTTGGGCCAGGGATCGTCCAGCAGGCCGTTGCACAGGCCGTGAATGCCGGGGGTGACCGCTTGCGGGGCGGCGCCGCGGTTGCCCAGGTACCAGAGACTGTTCCCGGTGTTATTTGTGTTGACGGAGCCAACCAGCAGGTTGAAGGCGCCGTAGTGGTGTTGTTCTTCGGCCAGTTCCCGGCAGAACTGTTCCGGGGAGCTGCTGCCTTCCAGGAATGCCAGAGGCAGCAGCCCCCGGGAGCGTTCGCCGCTTTGCCGGTCGGCGATGGGCTCGCGGTAGTTGGTGACCACGGCGACACGGCCGTTGCGGTGGATGCCCAGCCAGGTGCCGCCGGCGGTCAGGTCCAGGCCACAGAAGATATCGCCACGCCAGCGGGCGGGCTCGGCGGGGCGGGCGTGGAATTCATCCCGGTTGGCAGCCATCCGCAGTGGGGTGAGAGAATCCGGTTGCCAGTCAAAAAGTACGATGCACATAGGGGGGTGTTCCCGTTGTTTTCGTGCAGCGTGACGCATTCAGCGTGCTGCGTTACACCGTGCTAGCATACCTGCCTTGCGAGTGATTGGCATAAGGGCCGGCCAATGTGGGAACTGTTTCTGATTTGCCTGGGTGTGGGTGTGGGCGCCGGTCTGCTGGCCGGGGCGCTGGGCCTGGGCGGTGGCGTGGTGATTGTGCCGGCCCTGATCTTTCTCTTTCACGGGCTCGGTTTTCCCGCTGATCTGGTGGCGAAGATGGCGGTGGCCACCTCCCTGAGCACGATCATGATTACCTCTATCAGCGCGGTGCGGACCCATCACAAGGCGGGCTTTGTGCGCTGGCCGGTGGTGTTGCGGCTGGGCGTGGGGATTGTGTTGGGGGCCTTCGCCGGGGCCTTTATCGCTGATGCCATGAAAGGGGAACTGCTGACCCGGTTGTTCGGTCTCTTTGCCATGGTGATTGCCTTGCAGATGGCGCTGACGGGCCGCAAGGCGCCGGACGGCAACCTGCCGGAACGGGTGCCCGGCGCCGCGGGGCTGGGTGTGGCTGGGGTGCTGATCGGTACCGGCTCTGCCATTTTCGGTATTGGCGGCGGCTCGTTGACGGTGCCGTTCCTGAGCTGGTGCCGGTTGAGAATGCAGGAAGCGGTGGCCATCGCGTCCGCCTGTGGTCTGCCTATCGCCATTGCCGGCACCCTGGGTTTTGCGGTGGCCGGCTGGCAGGAAACCCGCCTCCCTGAAGGGGCGCTGGGCTATGTGTTTTTGCCGGCAACAGCCGGTATAGTGCTCACCAGTTTTCCGTTCGCGCGACTGGCGGCGCGACTCAGCCACCGGCTGCCTTCAGCCATGCTGAAAAAGGTGTTCGCAGTGGTGTTGTTTGTCATCGGCCTCAGGCTGGTTTTGGGATAGGCATTATGGAATTTCCGCAGATTGATCCGGTGGCGATTGCCATTGGTCCCCTCAAGGTGCACTGGTACGGCCTGATGTACATGATCGGCTTTGCCGCCGCCTGGTTGCTGGGGGTGTATCGCGCCAAGCAACCGAACTCGGGCTGGACCAAGGACCAGGTGGGCGATCTGGTCTTCTACGGCGCCATGGGGGTGATCCTGGGTGGCCGGTTGGGTTATGTGCTGTTCTATAACTTCGGCAAGTTTCTGGATGATCCGATCTGGCTATTCAAGCTGTGGGACGGCGGCATGAGCTTCCACGGTGGCGCCATCGGCGTACTGGTGGCGTTCTGGCTGTTCGGACGCAAGACCAACAAGCGGTTTTTCCAGGTGGCGGATTTCATGGTACCCATGGTGCCGATCGGTCTGGCCACCGGTCGACTGGGTAATTTCATCAATGCAGAGCTGTGGGGCCGCACCAGTGATGCGCCCTGGGCCATGGTGTTCCCCACGGATCCGGATCGCCTGCCTCGGCACCCTTCCCAGCTGTACGAGTTTGCCCTGGAAGGGGTGCTGCTGTTTCTCGTGCTGTGGTTCTATTCGGCCAAGCCCCGGCCGGCCGGGGCGGTGACCGGGCTGTTCGGGGTTGGTTATGGTTTGGGCCGAACTTTTGTAGAATTTTTCCGTGAACCGGATGCTCACCTTGGTTACCTGAGCGGTGGCTGGCTGACCATGGGGATGTTGTTGAGCATCCCTATGATCATTCTCGGTGCCGCCATGATGGTGTGGGCCTACCGCCATGATGATCGTGCCGTTACCCCTTCCCGGAGTCGTTCATGAAGCAATATCTCGATCTGCTGCGCCACGTGCGTGAGCATGGCACCTTCAAGGAAGACCGTACCGGTACCGGTACCTATGCGGTGTTCGGTCACCAGATGCGTTTTGATCTGAGTGAAGGTTTTCCCATGGTCACCACCAAGAAGCTGCACCTTCGCTCCATCATTCACGAGCTGCTTTGGTTTCTCTCCGGTGACACCAATATCCGTTATCTGAAGGAAAACGGGGTGTCGATCTGGGATGGCTGGGCGACGCCGGACGGCGAGCTGGGCCCGGTGTATGGTGAGCAGTGGCGCAGCTGGAAAACCCACGACGGCCAGGTGATTGACCAGATCAGCGAGGTGCTGGCGGAGATCAAGCGCAACCCGGATTCCCGCCGCCTGGTGGTCAGTGCCTGGAATCCGGCGGTTCTGCCGGACCCGTCCATTTCCCCGGATGCCAATGCCGCCGCCGGCAAGCAGGCGCTGCCGCCGTGTCATTGTCTGTTCCAGTTTTATGTGGCGGACGGCAAGTTAAGCTGTCAGCTGTACCAGCGCAGCGGCGATATCTTTCTGGGCGTGCCGTTCAATATCGCTTCCTATGCGTTGCTGACGTTGATGATGGCGCAGGTCTGTGGTCTGGAGCCTGGCGATTTCGTGCATACCCTGGGTGATGCGCACCTGTATTCCAATCATCTGGAGCAGGCAGATACCCAGCTGGCCCGGGATCCGCGTCCGCTGCCCACCATGACGTTGAACCCGGAGGTAAAAGACCTGTTCGCTTTTACCTTTGACGATTTCACCTTGAGCGATTACGAGCCCCACGCCCATATCAAGGCGCCGGTGGCGATTTGAGACAAGTCTGGCGTCGGGTGTCTGACGTCAGATGACTAAACCTTTGCGTCCGACTTCCGACGTCAGACGTCCGACTGCAGATTTTACTATGTCCATTCGTCTTTCCCTGATGGTCGCCAAGGCCAGCAATAATGTGATCGGCCGCAATAACAAGCTGCCCTGGTATTTGCCCAACGACCTGAAGTACTTCAAGCAGGTCACCTTTGGCAAGCCAGTGATCATGGGCCGCAAAACCTGGGATTCTCTGGGCAAGCCGTTACCCGGCCGCACCAATATCGTCATCACCCGCCAGCCGGATTTTCAGGCAGAAGGCGCCAAGGTGGTGGCGACGCTGGAAGAGGCGGTGACCATGGCGGAAAACGTGGCCTTCATCGAAGGGCAGGACGAGGCAGTGGTGATGGGGGGCTCAGAGATTTATGCGCTGGCCCTGCCGAAAACGGACCGACTCTATCTCACCGAAGTGCATGCGGAGGTCGACGGCGATACCTGGTTCCCGGAGTACGACACCTCCGAATGGAAAGAGATTGGCCGGGAAGATTTTCCCGCAGAAGGGCCGAATCCCTACGATTATTCCTTCGTGGTCTACGAGCGGAAATAGGGACGAGCTACGCTCGGTGGGATAGGGAAAAGGCTAAAAATTTCCTGGCCCCGTCATTTCTACGAAGCCGCTGTAGGAGCACCTCTTGAGGTGCGAACCGCGCTTGCGCGGAAATCGACCGTAGGGCGATCAGGAATTTCAGAGCGTGCCAAGTTTTCTCAGTGTAAGGGCGAATCTGGCTGATTGGTGCCACGCCGCGGTTCGCACCTCAAGCGGTGCTCCTACAAATTCATCCCCTCGGCTCGATCAACACTTCACTCTTCACCGACTGGGCGATAAAGCACTTCTCGT
>NZ_JABURH010000186.1 GCF_014762765.1 Alcanivorax sp. | reverse complement strand
TAGGCTCAGTGCACCCTACAGAAATACCGGGTGTCATAGGCCAGATCGAGTCAGGCGTTTAGCGACAGAGATTTCCATAGATGAGCAGCCAGCAGGCTGCGCCAGGGGCGGAAGTCTGCCAGCCAGGTTTCGGCTTCCCGGGCGGTCGGCGGAGTGGCACCACCCTGTAATTGTTGGATTGCCCGGCGCACGGCCACATCCCCGTGGAGGCTGCCGTCCATCCATGCATAGCCCCGCAGCAGGGCATAGTGAACACTCCATGGACCCAGCCCTCGTATCTCCAGCAAGGTCTTGCTCAGGGTTTCCAGCTCGGCTGGCGCGATGGGCCGCTCAGGCAGAAGCGCCTCGTCGAGACAGCGTCGGGCGACAGTCAGCAAGCAATTTGCCTTGCTGCGGGACAAGCCACAGTCACGCAGGGTACCCTCGTCGACCTGGGCGATATCCCTGACATCGGGATAACAGTAAAGCCCGGCACTGTGCCTGCGGCCCGTTGTCTGTATCAGACGCCGGCGGATGGAAACGGCAGCCGCCACACTGATCTGCTGGCCGATGATCGCCCAGCTGAGCGCCTCAAACGGCGAGGCGGATTGTGGTATCCGCAATCCGGCCTGGGAGCGCACCAGGGCGCCGACGAGGGGATGCTTGTCCGCCTGGGTCTCGAACTCCCGTGTCGGTTGATCGAGACCGAGCAGATGTCGCACCAGGGCATCCTGGCAAGGCGACGCCTGTGGCATTTTCCCGTCAGAGTGAAAGGTCACATGGGCCCGGGCCGGTTCATGGAATTCCACTGTCAGTAAGACAGGCGCCTGTTGCCAAATGAATGCTTTGCGCAGTGTGCTCGCATCCACGGTTTCAGCTACTGCCTCCACATCCCGCCGGTGAAAATCCAGAAAGGTCTGGTGATCGAAATCCTCAGGGAGCGATACACTCCGCCGGTCAGTCATTTGTCACACTCACTGGCCCTGATAACCCGTTCGCGCTTGAGCAAGACACGCTTGCGTTCGACGCCCCAGCGATAACCGGACAGATGACCATCCCGTCGTACAATCCGATGGCAGGGAATTGCCACTGCCAGGGTATTGGCGGCACAGGCGGAGGCGACGGCCCGCGCGGCACCCGGTTGGCCAAGGCTTTCCGCCAGCTCCTGATAGGACAGGGTGGTGCCAGGCGGTATTTGTCGAAGCGCCTGCCAGACCCGTTGCTGGAATGCCGTGCCACGAATATCCAGCGGCAGCGACAGGCCTTGCCTAGGATCTTCGATCAGCGAAATCACCTGGGCCACCTTGTCATCAAATGCCCCATCCGGAGGGAGAAGCTCGGCACCGGAAAAGCGTTGCTGAAATTCCTCCAGCAGTGCTTCAGGCTCATCGCCCAGGCTGATGGCACAGAGACCCTGGGAAGTTTCTGCCACCAGCAGGCTGCCCAGGCTGCATTCCGCGATGGCAAAGCGGATAGCCGTACCCTTGCCCGCGGAGCGGTACTGGCCCGGGCGCATGCCAAGCATGTCCTTGCCCTGGGTATAAAGCTGGCTGCTGGATTCCATGCCGGCGTCCTCCATGGCACGAATGATGGAAGTGTGGCGCTGTAAATTTCCGCACAGGCGTCGTCGGCGCACCGCCAACGCATACTCCCGGGGAGTCAGACCGGTAACGGCCTTGAACTGGCGTTGCAAATGGTAGCGTGACCAGCCGCATTGTGCGGCTAGTTCTTCCAGGGTAGGCAGAGTGTGGCTGTGTTCAATGTGCCGGCACAGGGCGGTTACGGTGGCGGTTACCGGTGAGCCTGCCACAGAAAGGGGGGTGCAGCGACGACAGGGGCGAAATCCCGCCTGCAAGGCTGCGGTGCCATCAGGGAAAATCCGCACATTTTCCACATTGGGACGTCTTGCCGGGCAACTGGGCCGGCAAAAAGTGCCGGTAGTGATCACCCCATAGACAAAACGCCCATCTGCGTTGCAGTCCCGTTCCAGGATGGCCTGCCACTGTGTGTCTGTCACCGGCTGAGAGGCTGTCACCACGATCTGTTCCTTCATTGTTTCCGTCACGAGTCTGAGCGGATCATGGCGCGAAGGAAATCGTGATGCACTCTGGATGTTGCGGGGGAATTGAAAAAAGCGGCGGGAATGGGAGGTGGGTGAGGGCACCCACCTCCAGACGAACCCGACTACCTTACTCGGTGTAGGGCAGCAGGGTCAGTTCAACGCGGCGGTTCTGTTCACGACCGCTAGCGGTGCTGTTGCTGGCAATAGGCTGGGTTTCGCCGAAACCGACGGTGTCCAGACGCACTTGCTCAACGCCGAAACCGCTGAGGATATTGGCCACGGACTGGGCGCGCTGCTGGGAAAGCATCAGGTTGTACTTGTCACCGCCGGTGCTGTCGGTGTGACCGGCCACCTGGATCATGGTGGACTTGTATTCCTTGAGGACCTCAGACACCGCATCCAGTACCGGACGGAAAGAGGGCTTCACCGTGGTGCTGTCGGTATCAAAGGTCAGGTTACCCGGCATATTCAGGATGATGTTGTCACCATCGCGGGTCACAGAGACGCCAGCACCTTCCATTTTTTCGCGCAGCTTGGCTTCCTGCACATCCATGTAGTAGCCCACGCCGCCGCCAGCAACAGCGCCAATACCGGCGCCTTTCAGTGCCCGCTCTTTACGCTCTTTGGCACTGTCTGACGTGGCGATACCGATCAGGGCACCGGTTACGGCGCCAATACCGGCACCCATGCCAGCCTTGGAGGTCTGTTTTTCACCGGTGTAGGGGTTGATGGTGCTGCAGCCTGCCTGCAGGGATACAGCACCTGCCAGTGCCAGACAGCCAACGAAACGTTTCATGGAAACTCCTTGTAAGTCTTATAAGGTATTGGTTTTAAATGATTTGGACGTGTATGAACCATAGCCCTGAGAGCATGGCCGGTAAAGCAGCATCTTCACGAGTTTACGAATTTGTACGAAAAAAACCGAGTACCTGTCAGCATACGGTTGCTATCCATTCAATAACGCCCTTTTGGGGGTGCAGAAACCCGGCCAGTGTCCGAAATAGTCCATACGTTGTCCCGCTGCGCCAATGAAAACCCTTTCCTTCAGGGCTACCATTAGCGAAGTCAGTCTGGTCCGGTAGGCCCCGGTATAACTCCTTCCATTTCGGGGCTGGCGGCTTTGATAAACCCAAGGAGTATCGCGCATGCGACGCTGGAACGGCTGGGGCGACAGCGCCAATCACTATCCTCTCAAGGCCTCGGGCCTGAGTTTTCTGCAAGCCCGTCTCGGCGCTGCCAATCCACTCCCCGATGCAGAAATGGCTGCGGTGTCGCAGCTGGTGCCGGCATCACGCCTGCCTGACCATCCATTAATTCGTACCGATGCAGAAACCCGTATTCGTCATGCCCGGGGGCAAAGCCTGCCAGACTGGCTGGCCATGCGTTCCGGTGATTTCGGTCGTTTTCCCGACGGCGTTGCTGTTCCGGGCAAAAGTGAAGAGGTGAGGATCTTGCTGGCCTGGGCGCAAGAGAACGATGTGCTGGTCATTCCCTATGGTGGAGGCACATCCGTGGCTGGGCATATCAACCCACCAGCCAGCGACAAGCCGGTACTGACCCTGTCACTGGCTGCCATGAACCAATTACTTCATCTGGACAAGGAAAGCCAGATTGCCACTTTTGGCGCCGGCACTCCCGGGCCGGAAGTGGAACGCCAGTTGCGTGAGCAAGGATACATGCTGGGGCATTTCCCACAATCCTGGGAACTGTCTACCGTGGGCGGCTGGGTAGCCAGCCGCTCCAGTGGCCAGCAATCCATGCGTTATGGTCGTATTGAGCAAATGTTTGCCGGCGGTCGTGTTGAAACCCCCAGAGGCACTCTGGATATTCCCACCATGCCTGCATCATCTGCGGGGCCGGATCTGCGGGAAATCATCATGGGCTCGGAAGGGCGCATGGGGATCATCACCGAGGTCAAAGTGCGGGTTACACCTCTACCGGAAACAGAAACCTTCCAGGTGGCCTTCGCGCCGGATTGGGAAACGGCCAAGACGCTTGTTCGTAGCCTGACCCAGGCCAAGCTACCTCTTTCCATGCTGCGGCTTTCCAATGCGGAAGAAACTCGCACCCACCTGATGCTGGCCGGCCATGAAAAGCTGGTGGCCGTTCTACACCGCTATCTGTCATTGCGCGGTTGCCGGAATGAAAAATGCATGATCACTTTCGGGGTCACCGGTGAAAAAGCATTGGTGCGCCATACCCTGGCCACGGTGAAGAAACGTATTCGTGCTGCCGGAGGGACTGTGGTCGGTGAATTGCTGGGCAAAAAATGGGAAGAATCCCGGTTCCGTTCCCCCTATCTTCGCCATGGTCTGTGGGAGCATGGTTATGTGGTGGACACGTTTGAAACCGCAGTGGACTGGAACCGGGTCACCCCGGCCATGGAGGCCATGGAACAGGCAGTCCGTGACAACGTAGGTGAAGGTGAGAAAGTGCACGTCTTTACTCATCTGTCACACCTTTATCCGCAGGGTTCCAGTATTTATACCACCTACGTGTTTCGTAGCTCTGACAGTTACCAGGCCACCTTGCAACGCTGGCGGGCCATGAAGGACGCAGCCAGTGATGCCATCGTGGCCCATGGCGGCACGATCAGCCATCAGCACGGGGTAGGGCGCGACCATGCGCCTTGGCTCCATCACGAGAAAGGTGGCCAGGGTATGGCAGCATTGGCGTCATTGGTGACGCACTTTGACCCACAGCAGCGGTTGAACCCCGGTTGCTTGATCGACAACTCACAGTCCCAAGCTTGAGAAGGAATATTGATGCTCGGCAAACGCCAATCCCTGGATGCTCTCGCTGACGAAAACTGGGATCTTATTGTGATCGGAGGGGGGATCACCGGTGCCGGAGTCCTTCTGGAAGCGGCTCGCCGCGGGCTCAGGGTTTTGTTGCTGGAACAGACCGATTTCGCCTGGGGAACATCCAGCCGTTCCTCGAAGATGGTGCATGGTGGTCTGCGTTATATCGCCCAGGGTGATATTCGTCTGACCCGCCACTCTCTGCTTGAACGTGAGCGCCTGATTGAGGAATTGCCTGGCCTGGTGGAGCGGGCAACCTATCTGTTTCCGTTGCGCAAAGGGGTTTTCCCGGGCCGATGGCCCATGAAGGTGATTCTCTGGCTGTATGATTTCCTGGCGGGCATCCGTGATCATCGTTACCTTAGCCGTGAGCAACTGCTGGAAAGGGTCCCCGGGTTGAACAGCCAGTCACTCACCGGAGCCATGAGTTATACCGACGCTCTCACCGATGACTGCCGTCTGGTGGTGCGGGCGATACTGGAAGCGGCCCGCCATGGTGGTCTGGCGCAGAATTATTGCCGGGTAGAGCAGGCCGACGCCTGCGGCGACACGTTTGCCGTTACCGTCACAGATCGAACCACCGGCCAGACTGCCACGCTCTCATCTCGCAGGGTGGTCAGCGCTACTGGCGCTTGGGCTGACCGTTTTTCCGGCAGCGACCCTCGCGTGCGCCCGCTGCGAGGCAGTCATCTGTTTGTCGATCCAGTCCGCCTGCCAGTGAAAGACTGCCTGACCGTGATGCACCCGGACGATGGCCGCCCGGTCTTTGTTTTCCCTTGGGAAGGGGTGACCTGCGTGGGGACCACGGATCTGGATCATCCCCAGGACATGGACATTGAAGCGGCGGCCAGTGGCCAGGAAGTAGACTACCTGCTACGACTCATCAACAGCCAGTTCCCCGAGGTCGGGCTCAGCCGAGAGGATATCTATGCCACCATCGCCGGTGTCCGCCCGGTGATTGCTTCCGGTAAGGGTCTGGACCCTTCCAAGGAGCGTCGCGATCACGCGGTATGGGGCGAAAACGGCATTGTCACGGTCAGTGGTGGCAAGCTCACGACCTTCAGATTGATTGCTCTTGATGCCTTGCTTGCCACCGGGCTGATCGATAGTGCTGCCCACAAGCGTGGCCAGAAAAGCAGTGAGCCGGGTTTTACTCCCATTAGTGATGCTCCCGCAGCGGTGGATGCTTTCCTGCACGCGGACCAGGGCGATCCGGTGTTCATTCAGTGGATACTGGATAACGAAGATGTCGTGCATCTGGATGATCTGATGCTGCGCCGAACCCGTCTGGGGCTTTTGCTGCCTGGCGCCGGTAAAGTGTTACTGGATACACTGAGACAACAGATTCAGCGCACCCTTGGCTGGGACGATGCCCGCTGGGAGCAGGAGCGTAATCGCTACCTGGATATCCATCAGCGTTATTATGGTGTTCCCGCCTCTCCGGTACAGCAGGCGGCGGGATGAGCGCGCCTTTGCTGCTGGCCCTGGATCAGGGGACGCAGAGTGCCCGGGCCATGCTGTTTGATGGCAATGGTGAACTGGTCGCCAAGTATCAACAACACATCGAGCCTTACTTGCCCGGCCAACCGGGCCATGCGGAGCAAGACGCCAATTATTTCTGGGAGCAACTGGGGCAGGCCTGCCAGGGGCTATGGCTAGAACACGGCGAGCTGCGTTCAAGGGTGATAGCCGTGTCTCTGACCACCCAGAGGGCTTCAGTTGTCTGCCTGGACAAGGCCATGCGGCCATTGCGTCCGGCGGTGATCTGGCTGGATCAGCGACGCACGCCGGATTTTCCGCAACTTCCCTGGTGGTATGCGGCGCCGGTGAACTTGCTGGGGCAAGGGGAAACCCTGCGCCAGTTCCAGGCCAAGGCGGAGTGCAACTGGTTGGCCAACGATGAGCCGGAGATATGGCAGCGAACTGCTCATTTTCTTTTGCTCTCCGGCTACCTGAATTACCGCCTCACCGGTGAAATTCGCGACTGCACTGCCTCTCAGGTTGGCTACATTCCTTTCGATTACAAGGGGCAACGCTGGGCTCCGCCGCACGATCTGAAATGGAAAGCCCTGCGGGTCACCCGGGAGCAGCTTCCCGAGCTGATCCCTCCTGGAGAACGGTTGGGCAAGATTACCGCCGCTGCCAGCCGGCATACCGGTATCCCTGCTGGCTTGCCAGTGATCGCCAGCGGGGCGGACAAAGCCTGTGAAGTGCTGGGTTCTGGAGCCTTTACACCCGAAATCGGTAATCTAAGCTATGGCACCACGGCCACCTTCAATACCTGTAATGAGCGCTATGTGGAGCCGATTCCGTTTGTGCCTGCCTACAGCGCGGCCGTACCCGGGCGCTACAACTCCGAAATCATTGTCCAACGTGGCTACTGGATGGTGAACTGGTTCAAGCGGGAGTTCGCACAGCAGGAAGTGCAGCAGGCGCAAGAGCTGGGTGTCAGCCCGGAAACCCTTTTCGAATCCTTCCTTCATGAATCGCCCCCCGGCGCCATGGGACTGGTGCTGCAACCTTTCTGGAATCCCGGGGTTCGTATCCCCGGGCCGGAAGCCAAGGGCGCCATCATCGGCTTTGGCGACGTTCATACCCGTGCCCACCTCTATAGGGCGATTATTGAAGGCATTGCCTATGCGCTGCGTGAAGGCAAGGAGCGACTGGAGAAACGCAATCGAGTAAAAGTGCAGTCGCTTAGAGTGTCTGGCGGCGGCTCGCAGAGTGATGCCATCATGCAAATTACCGCGAACCTGTTCGGTCTGCCTGCGGAACGCCCACATACTCCGGAAACCTCAGGGCTGGGTGCGGCCATCAATGCTGCCGTGGCCATGGAATTACATCCTGACTATGCCAGTGCTGTCGCCGCCATGACCCGACCAGGCCAGCGGTTCGAGCCGGAGCCGGAAGTGGCCCGCCGATACGATGCGCTATATCGGCAAGTCTATCGAAAAATGTATCCGCGCCTGTCGCCACTCTACCGCTCGATCAGGCAGATTACCGGTTATCCGACGCGATAAAGACAGTCATTTTGAAAAGCAACGCCCATCGGTTAAAGAAAAGCCTTGTGGGCATCTGTGTCTAATGACTCCTGGAATACGCCAATTTGTAGCGCCTCATCGCTTTTTTGCCTAGTCTGTGCGGCATTGAATGAGGTTTCGTATGGGTTACCGTTTTTTAGCTGCGTTGTTGTTTGTCTTCCTCGCATCAGCTGCAGTTGCTGACAGCAGCACACTGCAGGCCCTGCGAGCGGATCTGGCCAGTGGCTCGCTCAAACCGGTGCTGTCCAGGCAGGCGTTACTACCCATTCCCGATAGAGTGCTTGCCCGTTGGGTGCAGGACGTCAATATCGATCAATTTGCTGTTACCGGGTTCAATGAAAATGACAAGCGTTTTGCTGCCCGTATCCGGCTCCATTTTTCTGGCGGTGGCGTGGGTTTTCTGCGCCTAGAGGGCGAAGCCGGCGCCCATTATCGGCTGACCGAGTGGTACGACTACAGCAGCGGCCTGCAGCTGAGCAAGCTGGTTGCTTACGGTGACCGGTTCAACCAACCGGACGGTAAGGCATTCCTGACTATGCTGCGGGATCATCCCGACTCGCCCAGACTTGTTGCTCTGGCACAAGGCCAACCGAGCTTGCTGGCACTGTGGCTGGCCCAGTGCAGCGGCGAGCCCTGCGAAGCTCAAGCCCTGCACGCCCAGCAAGCCACAGAAAAGCCAGCTCTATGGCAGCTGGAAAAAACCTTCATGGGAACTGACCAGAATCATTACCGCAAAATCAGTGCTGGATTGCACGGGGCTCTCGGCGACGACCCTTATCTCTGGTGGCTGGAAGGGCGGTCGGCACTGAGCCATCAGCGATGTGGTTGGGTCGATGACTCGTTGCGGCAGGCCTGGCAGCGCTACCCGGACAACCGCCTGCTCGCTGACGTTGCCTTACAGTGTTTTCTGGCTGTCCCACAACAAGGGACGACCTTTCTGGATACGCTGTCTGCCGCCTTGGGTGCGGATGACCTGGCGGCTGCCATCCACAGTTATTACCAGCAGCAGGATGTCTCGATGCCTGCTGTCTACCAACCCTGGGCTGAGCCGGGAGAGAAATGATATGCGCGTTTCCGATCTGGCCCGCAAGGCGGGAACCACCACCGAAACGGTTCGACACTACACCGACATTGGCCTCCTGCAGCCGGCAAGAGATCCCAATAACGGCTATCGTCGATACGGAAATACGGATTTACGGCTGCTGCGCTTTGCCCTGAAGGCTCGGCATCTGGGCTTTACACTAACGGATATTCAGTCGCTGGCAGATGCATCGCGGCATGGCGAATCACCTTGTGGCCAGGTCCGTATGCTTATTGAGACCCGCCTGGAGCAGGTGGAGACGCAAATTTCGGAGCTGAAATCTCTCAGCCAGAGAATGCGTACCGCGATGGCCGAATGGCAAACCAGCCCGGACCGCCGGCTGGATGATGGCCGGGTCTGCGGGCTGATCGACACCTTTGTCGATGACACAGGGCGCGCGGGCTAATTCCGGCTCAGCCTTTCTTGTTTCCCTTGTCGGTGCCTTTCTGTTTATCCGCTGCCACTTTCTCCGCGGCCGCTTCAGCGCGTGCCTCTGTGCGGGCCTCTTCCTTGGCGGCATCTTCCTTGATCAGGCCAAGCACATGCCAACCTGCCTTGGGGGCTGGCTGACTCTCCTCGCTGAACACATAAATGCGATCACGGGTATCAATGGCAAACAGGGGCCATACCCGGCGGTGAGGGGTTTGCAGGTAGGTGTTGAAATCGAATTCTTCAGTGAGCCGGGTCTTGCGGATTTCAGCCCCCTGGCTTAACAGGCTGGCCAGGCGTGCATAGGTCATTTCCGCACCGAACAGAGTGGCACCACGGTGTTCAGGGGCCACTTCATGTTTCACTTCCTTGTCGCTGCGCTGGGTAGGCAAGCTGAAAATATTCGGCTCACCGAACTCCAGTCGATAGCGCATGGTGGCCATGGTGTTCAGCTCTCGCCGTGGGCTCAGTCCCAGCAATTTGCCGTAGCCAACCAGGTCCATATATTGGTCTGCATGTTGGGAGACCGGATTACCATAGAAGGTGCTCAGGCCTTCCATGCGCGCCAGGCGGATGGACTCCCAGCTGGAATCGGTAACCATCACCGGGAACTGGTTTTTCTGCAGGGATGAACCAATGGCCCGGGCCACCGGGTTGGCTCCCACAATCAGGAAACCTCGCGGTGCCGGCTCGGCGACTTTCAGTAACCGTGCCAGCGGCCGGGCAGTCAGGCTTTGCAGGGCCACCGTGCCAATGATGACCATGAATGTGAGGGGCACCAGCATTTCCGCTCCGGCCACCCCGTTTTGCAACAACCGTTCGGCAAACAGGGCAGAAATGGCAGCGGCCACAATGCCACGGGGAGCGATCCAGGCGAGCAGGGATTTTTCCCGCCAGTTCAGATTGGAGCCAAGGGTTGCCACCAGCACCGAGGCAGGGCGGGCCACCAGCTGGATAATTGCCAGCAGCACCAGTGCCATCAGCCCAAGCTGCTGCAGCTCCTGCATTTCCAGTCGCGCGGCCAGCACAATAAACAGGCCGGAAATCAGAATGACAGATAGGTTTTCCTTGAAGTGAAGGATGTCGTTGGTCCGCACTCCCTTCAGGTTGGCCAGCACGATGCCGGTGGCGGTGACGGCCACCAGGCCGGATTCCTCACTGAGTGCGTTGGCAAGCACGAATTCGCCGATTACCAGAGATAGCACCAGAAAGCTGCGCAGATATTCCGGCACCAGATGCCGACGCAGCAGCGCCGCCAGTGCCATGGCAACCACAACCCCGATGGCGGTGCCCACGGTAATGGTCTGGATAAACAGCCACAGGGTGTGGAGCAGGGCTCCTTCCTGGCCACTGGCCACCACCAGCTCATAGGCCAGTACCGCAAAAATGGCGCCCAGCGGGTCAATTACGATGCCTTCCCAGCGCAGCAGCCGTGCCACGCTGCTCACCGGGCGTACGCTGCGCAACAATGGCACGATCACGGTAGGCCCGGTGACCACTACGAGAGCGCCAAACAGCAGGGCCAGGTCAAACGACAGTTTCAGCAGCCACCATGCGGAAATGGCCACAATGGACCAGGTGACCAGCGCGCCCCAGGTGACCAGGCGGCGAACCGTTTTCTCCAGACCGCGAATTTCATCGAAACGAAGGGTCATGGCCCCTTCAAAAAGAATGATGGATACCGCCAGCGAAACGCCAGGAAGAAGCAGATCGCCCAGCAGTTCTTTGGGTTGTAGCACGCCGGTGAGTGGCCCCAGTGCCAGCCCTGTCAGCAATAGGGGAAGAATGGCAGGCAGCTTGATACGCCAGGAAACCCACTGACAGAGGAAGGCCACAACGGTGATGATGGCCAATTGGTAAGCAATCTCTAAATCCATGCAGTTTCCGTTTGGTAATGATGGGGAGCCGGGCAAGCAGTACTAACAGGATAAGTGGGGCGAATTGCTGAATGCATTCGCAAGGGGGCAGCGGGGGACCTGTCCCGGTCCGTTGGCAATGCTGTCATCGCTGGCATCCATAGCGTGTCTGAAACCCATCGGTGAGCCTGTTTGGTAACCCACCAAAGCGGCTAATGGTCACAGGACAGCCCGGTGGCCGCAACCCGTTTTTAACAACCAAAAATGAATCTGGTTCATAAAATCACTGAAGCCTGCGAGGACATGGGTTAACATCCACTCCTCACAGCCTGACTGGACGTTGCATGCAAGCCCCAATCTCTCCGCGCCGACTGGCGTTATTGCTCGGCACACTGGTTGCTCTGGGCCCGCTGGCCATTGATACCTACCTGCCGGCGCTGCTTGCCATGTCCGAGCACTTTGTCGTGCCGATACATGATGTGGAGATCTCGGTCAGCATCTATGTGCTTGGTGTGGCGCTGGGCCAGTGGTTGGGTGGCCCGCTGTCGGATCATTTTGGCCGTAAACCGGTGGCCTATACTGGGTTGTTGCTGTTTATCGCCGCCAGCCTGCTGATTCCTTTCAGTCGTGATATTCAAGCGCTGTACGTGCTGCGTTTTCTGCAGGCAGTGGGTGGCGGTGCCTCCGTTGTGATTGCTGCCGCTTCGGTACGGGACCATTTTACCGGCCAGCAGGCTGCCAACGTCCTGACAAGCATCGGCCTGGTCATGCTGATTGCACCGCTGCTGGCCCCGGCAGTCGGCGTGGTATTACTTAACGTTGCAGGTTGGCAGAGCATTTTCTTCATGCTGGCCGGCTACGGGGTGATGCTGATGCTGCTGGTTCGCTTCCCGCTGCCCACTGTGCCTCAATGCCAAGACAACGAGCTGCTGTGGCATCGGCTGTTTAACGCCTATGGTCGGGTGCTAAGAAATCGTCCGGCCATGGGCTTTATTCTGGCCAATGCGCTGGCGTTCTCGGCCTTGTTTGTCTTTATTACCGATGCTGCCTTCCTGTACATGGAGCATTTCGGGATCAGTCCCGAGCGATTCCCGCTCTATTTCGGTGCCAATGTGGTGACCATGCTCGGTCTGAACCGGCTGAATGTGGTGTTGCTGCGTCGTTACGCCAGTGCGGACATCATGCGGGCGGGCCTGATCCTGCAGGCTCTGGCCGGAGTGGCCTTGTTGGCACTGACGCTGACAGACAGCCTCGTTTTGTGGGCGGTGGTGCCGTTGATCATGACAATGGCGGGGATGGTGGCACTGGTGATCCCCAACGGCATCGCCGGTTTCCTGAGCCTGTTCGATCGGGACAGCGGAGCAGCTACTGGCCTGAATGGCACCCTACAATTCCTGTTGGCCGGTTTGATTGGGACGATACTGGGAACCTGGCACGATGGCACCCCGGTACCCATGACCCTGCTGATGGCGGGCAGCAGCATTGCAGCGCTGGTCGTTTTCCTGTGGTTCAGGAAAGGAGCGGAACGCTAATCCACCCTATGAGGTCACCCTAATTGCCTGCGTCAGGCCTTGCCTCCACGGGCAGCTGGTCGCAACGGCGGTGCCAAGCGGGCCGTCAGCACCAGCAGCCCAGCGACGCCCCAGGGAAGCAACAGCCACAGACTCAACGGCAATTCCCCATCAAACAGCTTCTGCCCCAGTGGAAACAGCGCTGCGACGTGAATCAGATTGGCCAGCAGCGCCGCGCCGCCGATCAGGAACAGGGCCTGCAGGGCCGCAGTGCGCCGCAGCAGGTTCTGGCGGGCGCCGATCACCACCAGCAGGTGATTATCCTTGCGCATCTGGTCGGCGCTGGCCAGCAGGGCGGCGGCCAGCACCAGGAGGGCAGCCAGCATCAGCAGCAACCCCACGAAGAACGCAGCCCGGCTGGCCTGGGCAACAATCTCTTCCAGGGTGGCAAGGATAGCATTCACATCCAGCAGGCTGATCTGCGGGAACTCCTGTACAAGACTGCCCAGCTCCTTGCTTTTCTCGGTTGCCAGATAAAAGCTGGTAATCCAGGTGCGGCTCTGGGCGTCGAGGGTGCCAGGGGAGAACATGAAATAGAAGTTGGGCGCAAAGCTCTCCCAGTCTACGTCCCGCAAGCCGACAATCTCCGCCTCAATGGGCGTGGCAGCACCAGTAAAGGTCAGCTGGTCGCCAAGTTTCAGCCCCAGGGATTCAGCCAGCTTGCTTTCCACGGTCACCTCACCGGGTCGCTCGATCCACCGGCCTTCCAGCAGCACGTTACTGTCGGGCAAGGCATCCGCTTCGGTGAGAGACAGATCCCGGTTTAATGCCCGATCTCCCCGGTCCTCTTCCTTGGTGACCGCTTCACGTACCGGTTCGCCGTTAACGGAGGTGAGCCGAGCACGTACCACCGGGTAGAGTGGTTGACTGTCGCTGTTGTGTTGGGCCAGCCAGTCATTGAAGGGTGCCAGATCCTGATCAAACAGGTTGATGACAAAATAGTTGGGTGCATTCTCGGGCAGGGTTGAGCGCCAGTCGTTCAACAGTTGTCGGCCGGTCTGTATTGACATGGATAGTACCGCCAAAGACACCACTAGCGCCGCCAGCAGGGGCAGGGTGGTGGCCTTGCGCCGGCTCAGGCGCCGCAGTGCCAGGCGCGCCGCCAGGGGGATCCTGCTGCTGGCGCGGTCTAGCAGTGATACCAGTGGCCACAGCAGTAAAGGCAAACCCACCGCGATGGCAAAGGTAAGCAGCAGCAAGGGCCACAGGCTGGCCAGTGAGCCACTCATCAGTGCAGCAAGTGGAATCGGCGTGAGCAGGGCAATCAGCAGAGTCCAGCGCTGGCGACCGGGCTGGCTGTCGCGCTGCTGCAGCAAGGCGGTGGCGGGCAGACCCAGATGCGCCCACAGCGTCGGTGCGGCAAATCCCAGCCATAGCAACACCGGGCCGATCAGCCCCAGCAGCGGAGCGGAAACGGGAAAGGCCATACCGCCTCCCATAAGCGCGATCAGATAAATGCCCAGCGCGCTGGCCAGACCAATACCGATCAGAGTCGGGATCAGCAATGCCAGGGCATCACCGCCCAACAAGCGGCGAACGATGGTAGTCTGCCTGGCACCAACGGTTTTCATTACCGCACAGAGGGTTTGTTGGTGTCTGGCACGATGGTTGGAGGTCAGGTAGATGGCTGCAGCGCAAAGCAGCACCACCAGCATCACGGCCAGTTGCGACCAGAGGAAAAGCTGCTCCACCGGCCCACGGCTGCGCAGTTCGGTATTGGCCAATGTTTCCAGCTCCTGATCCGGGCGCAGCCCTGGAGTCAGGCGGTCTTCCAGCCGCTGACGGGGGGCATCGTCGGCGGCTACCAGCAGGCTATGCCGGTAGCGGCTGCCTTCACCGAGTACTCCAGTGTCTGGCAGATCATCAAGATGGATCAGAGCACGCGGATTCATGCTGTAGAAACCCGCCTGCTGGTCCGGCTCCTGGACGATCACCTTGTCGATCAACAGGCTGCGTTCACCCAGGGTAATGAACTCGCCGGTTTGCAGGCCCAGACGGTCCAGCCCGGTGCCGGCAATCCAGACATGCCCGGGTTCAGGACCATGGTTCACCGCATAGGGGTCGGCAAAACGTCCATCACTGATCCGGATTTCGCCGTAGAGCGGGAAACCGGCAGAAACCGCACGGATACTGGCCAACAGGAAGGTTTCATCATTTATCAGCACACTGGAAAACGTGACGCTTTCGGTGTGACGGGTTCCTTCAGCTTCTGCCAGCAGTTGCCGCTGTTCCGGTTCCGGAAAACGGGTGCCTTCGAGGATCAGGTCCGCGCCCAGGGCAACGGCAGTACGCTGATTGAATCGTTGATCCACGGTGTCACGGAGAATCAGCATGGCGGTCATGGCAAAGGCTGCCACCAGCACTGCCAGTGCTTGAACGCGGAATGCGGGGGAGCGCCAGGCCTTAAACACCAAGACGGCCCTCCACCAGCGACATGGAGCGGCTGCAACGGCGGGCCAGGGTCTGGTCGTGGGTCACCAGCACCAGGGCGGTGCCCTGTTCCTGGTTCAGCGAAAACAGCAGGTCAGCCACGTGCTCACCGTTGGCGTAATCCAGGCTGCCAGTGGGTTCATCAGCAAATAACAACGAAGGCGCTACCGCGAAGGCCCGCGCCAGGGCAACGCGCTGCTGTTCACCGCCGGACAACTGGGCGGGGAAGTGGTGGCAGCGTTTGCCTAGCCCGACCTGGCCCAGCCAGTGCCGGGCGGTATCGCGGGCCTTGCCACGGCCAAGAATTTCCAGCGGCAGCATCACGTTTTCCTGGGCGGTGAGATCCGCCACCAGCTGGAAATGCTGGAACACAAAGCCGCATTGCTCGCCGCGCAGGCGGGCCCGTTGGTCCTCGTTGCCGCTGCTGAAAGGGGTATCCCCGAGCAGCACCTCGCCGCTGGTGGGCACATCCAGCCCGGCCAGCAGGGACAGCAATGTGGATTTGCCGGAACCAGAAGGCCCGGTAATGGCCAGACTGTCACCGGCATTCACTGCCAGCGTGATATCCTGCAGCAGATCCAGCCCACCTTCCGGCCCCTGTACACGTTTGCCAAGGTTTTGGGCGCTTAATACGGGAGACTTTGTATTCATGATTCGGCTTCTTTTAGTGGCATTTCTGGCAGTGGCCTCGCTGTCTGCCCGGGCCGGGGGCGTGCTGGTTCTTGGCGATAGTATCAGCGCCGCCTACGGTATTGAAAAATCTGACGGCTGGGTCGCCCTGCTGGAGGAAGAACTGGAACAGCGCTGCCGTGATTTCCCCGTGATCAATGCCTCGGTCAGTGGAGAAACCACCGCCGGGGGCAATAGTCGGTTGACCGCATTGCTTCACAAACATGCACCGCAGATCGTGGTCATTGAGCTTGGCGGCAATGATGGCCTGCGTGGCTTGTCCCCTGTGGCTATGGCGAACAATCTGGCGCAGATGATCGAAAAAAGCCGCGCGGCTGATGCCACGCCGGTATTGCTTGGCATGCGTATTCCCCCCAATTACGGGCAACAGTATACCCGCCTGTTCGAACAACAGTTCCGTCAGGTATCTGACGATAAACAGGTGCCGTTGTTCCCGTTTTTTCTGGAAGGAGTGGTGGAGCAGGGGTGGCTGCAGAATGATGGCATTCATCCTACCGAGCAAGCACAGCCCCTGCTGAAGGGCCACGCCCTGTCGGTACTCGAGCCCCTGTTGCCGACCCGGTGTGGCAACGGCAAAGGAGGCGGGAATGTTTGAGCTGACACCCCCTTGGCAGGACGTACTGGATTATTGGTTTGAGGATGGGCTTACCCAGGATTGGCCGAAGCCAGCGGTGACACGTAAATGGTTTCGTGCCAGTGCCGGGGATGATGCGGAAATTGCGCATCGCTTCGGGGCCTATGTAGAGGCCTCCCTTCAGCAGGAGTTGGTGGACTGGGAGCGCCAGCCACAGTCTCGTTTGGCTTTGATTTTGCTGCTGGATCAGTTCACCCGTCATATCTATCGAGGCCAACGGGAGGCCTTTGCTGGCGATCATCGGGCGGCGACGCTGGCGGTCGAGGGTGTCTCAAGGCAGATGCACTGCAAACTGCCTCTGTGCGCTCAGGTGTTTTTCCTGATGCCACTGATGCACGCTGAAGACGAAGATCTCCAGGATCTCTGCCTGAAAAGCATGACCGACTTGCTGGAACGTGCACCGGTTTCCTGTCGCGATTCAGTACGCAGCAGCGTTAACGCCGCCAAACAGCACCAGGAACTGATTGGTCGTTTCGGTCGCTTCCCTCATCGCAACAAGGCGCTGGGGCGGGAAAGCACCGCTGAAGAGCTCGCATGGCTGGAAACATCGGGTAGCTTCGGGCAGTAAAAGATTATTTGCTACTGGGGATGCAGAGTCACAGAGAGGAAACTCTTTCGCGAACAGGTAGTGCATGCATCGTGGCGTGTCCGCGCCTCGAGCGGCGCTCCTGCAATGGTGCCGGATGCTGTGCCTGTTGTTTTTCTGCGACTCCGTGGTAAAACCAGATGCTGCTTGCCTTTCAGCCAGACATTTTCTTGCGGATATAGAGCGTCTTGTTGATTTGTGCGACGGTCTCACCATCATCGTTGACGATGGTGACCGGCCAGCAGGGCAGGTATTTGTTGCCATCGGCTGTATGTCGGTGGATATCGTCCAGCATGGCATCGGTCAGCTGGAAGCGAGCATGGACCCGTCCTGTCCCCGGCTTGATGAAATCAATTTCTGCAGCCTTGTCCCAGACTATATAGTCCCGGCCCAGTACATTCATGACCATGAGCATGTAGAACGGGTCCACCATGGAATACAGGCTGCCACCGAAATGAGTGCCCACGTAATTGCGGTTGTACCAGTGCAGCCCCATAGACACTTTCAGGTCGCGAAAATCTTCCGCCAGATAATCCACTCGCACGCCGGCCCCAAGATAAGGCCCGTATAAGTTGAGAAACCAGCGCAGGCCTCTTGGAGTCCGGGCGAAACGGGTGAGAAAGTTACTCACTGCCGGGCTCCAGCACGGCCAGGGCCTGGTGAAGACGGTTACGGACAGCGGTAGAGATGGGTTGGTCGTGGGCTTTCAGTAGACGGCTCATCTCATCCAGGGCGGCAAATTCCTGCTGCTTCATTGCCGACGGCAATTTCTCCAGTTGCCACTGAAGGCGCCGTTGGCGCTCGGCTTCCGGGCTGGGCACCCCGGCCAGCGCTTCGAAGGCCACCGCCAGCGTCAGCGACTCTTCGCCACACTCGTTTACCTCGGCAAGGTTTTCCACCTTCTGTTGCAGCGCCTGCCAGTTCTCCCATTCGGACAGGCGATCAAGCCTTTCCCGGGCGCGGCGTCGAAGTTGCTGGGCCTGGCGATTCAGTGATTGGGGCAGGGCGGCGCTGTTGAATTGCTCAACAGCCTGCAGCGCGTCTTTCAGGGCATGGGCGCTGTCTTTTGAGAAAGGGGCATCCAGGCAGGCTTGCAGGCTTTCAACGGCACCCTGAGCCTCCTGCGAGCGGGCCTCCTGTTCTGCCTTGCGCTCGGCGTGTTGACGATTGCGCTCGGCAAAAAGGCTGTCCATGATCTTCTTGAATTGCTTTTGCCCGGCACGGTGCTGGGCTGGCGGGAGCCAGGGGGTGTCGCGCCATTGTTTTTGCAGTTGCTGGGCCTGGCGGGTGGCTTCGCCCACATCGTCCAGTTCCGCCAGCGCTTTCGCCTGGCTGATCAGGGCTTGCCGGGCGGTTTCTGCCTGGTCGATATATTCCTTCAGCCTTTCATCCAGGCCAGACAGGATGGCAGAGAAGCGTTTCTGCACCTCGCGAGCATCAGTGAAACGTACCGGTTGGATGGCCTTCCAATCCTTCGGTGCCTGTTGGCGAATTTGCCAGATGCCTTGCCAGTCGGCACGACTCCAGTCCTGGCCGGCAATAAATTGTTCCAGCTGTTCACAGAGTTGACGACGCTTTTCCAGATTGCTTTGGCGCAGGGCGTCCTGTTCGGCGAAATGGGCCTGGCAAGGCTCATAAGCGCGATCAGATGCGGCCTTGAATCGGTCCCACAGTGCCTGGTCTTCATCCTGGTCGGAACTCATCAGGGCGCGCCATTCATCGTGGAGGGCCTGGATGGCAGACGCCAGTTGCGGGGCATCCATGCTGCTGTTAGCCAGGGCTTCCATAGACTCACACAGCGAGATTTTCTTGGGTTCAGCCGCAAAGCGGTGCCAGTCCTGCAGCTCTGCGCGACGGCCTTCCAGTTTCTTCAGCTGGCTGGCCAGCGCCGGATCGCCGTCTTCCTCGATGATGGCTTGGGCCTTGTGCCAGAGGCGATTGGCGTGGCGCAGATTGCCTTCTCGAAGCTCCCGTTTCAGTGCAACCAGTAGCCCTTGATGAGGGCTCGACGCCGGGCGAGCCGGGGCCGGTGATGGCTTTTCTTCGCGGGATGGGGTGGTGAGTGCAGTCAGTATTGGAGGCTTGGGATATCCCGTGGGCCACTCTGCAGCCAGGCTCTGCAGGCGAGCCTGATCATCGCGGGCTTCCAGAATATCGGCAGCCAGATTCAACATGCGTTCGAAAGCACGGACCAGATCCTCGAAGGCCTGCTTGTCATTGTCAGGGGCCGGTGCCTGTTCATTGGCACTGTCCCAGCGGCGCTTCTGGGTGGCAAGGGCAGAGCGCAACTCGCCCAGCTGGTCTTCCCAGGCTTGCGGGTCGCTCTGACTCAATAGTTGATACAGGTTGTGGGCTGCCGCTTCCCGTTCTGCACGGGCGGTATCCGCAAGTGCCTGGCGATGGGTTTCCTCTTGTAGGGTCGCCAGTTGGTGGCGGCATTGCTGCAGTGCTTGCTGAACCCGCTCGGCCAGGTCCGGAGTGGCCCGGTTGCTGCTGTCCTGCCATTGCTGTTCCAGTTGCTCCAGGCGCGGGCCATACAGGGCGTCAACAGAGCGGCGGGCGTGTTGCTCCAGCCGATCGGCCAGTTGCACTACCCGTGCGGATTCAGCTTCTTCATGCTGTATTTTTTCCTGCAAGGCCTTGGCTTGCTCCCGGGCCAGCCGGGTGACACGTTTGTCGCGACCTTCGCGACTCAGGCGCTTGAGCAGGGAGAGGCTGCGAAGTTGCTGGGCGGCTTCCAGTCGAAGGGTTTCGGTCCTGCTTTCCAGTGCCAGTTCGAAAAGCAGGCTGTCATCATCCAGGCGCTCAATGGCGGCCTGTTGGCACATTTCATCGGGGCTGTTGCGGGCAATATAGGCCAGGGCGTCGCGGTTATCCGTCAGGCGGATCAGTCGCAGCCGGGTTTCACTGTTGGGGGCACCATCTGCAGTGCCGGCCAGCAGAGCCATGATGCGCATGGAGGCCGCCTCTCGAACCGAGGGCTCTTCATCGCGCTGGTGGATTTCATCCAGTAGGGAGAAGTCGGTAATCCTGCCGCTGGCAGCTGCCCGCACCAGCGAGTTGGAATCACCCCGGGCCAGGCGGGCCAGGGTGGCCTCGTCGCCACTGGGGGATAATTGTTCGACGGCCTTGAGCCGCATATCGGGATTGGCGTGCTGCCAGCGTGGTTTCAGAAATCGGCCAAACATAATATTTCGCCCGGGTGCTTCCCGGGTCCCTGTTTTTGTGGGCCGATACGCCGAATCAATCTGGCTTATTGGCCCATTCTTGAAGTCAGTAAGGCGTCCTTTTCCGCCCAGAGCTCGCCAATCCATTGCTGGAATCGGGCGCGGAACTCCGGGTCCGATTCATAGTCGCCTTCCGAGGCCCAGGCAGGGATAACGCGCTGTTGAACGATGACGTCGATATCGTTCATGGCGCCGCCGAGAAAGGCCAGCAGAGAGCGAGGAGCCTCCGGGGGGTAAATAATGGTCACATCAAGCAAATTTCGCAAATGCCCTGACATGGCATTCAGGGTGAAGGCGGCGCCGCCGGCCTTGGGTTTGAGCAGGTGTTTGTAGGGCGATTGCTGCTTGGCGTGTTTTTCCGCCTCGAAGCGGGTTCCTTCAAAAAAGTTCATCACCGAGGTGGGGAAGTAGGCAAATTTCTCGCACGCCTTGCGAGTCGTTTCCAGATCCTTGCCTTTCAGTGATGGGTTCTTTTCAATTTCAGCCCTGCTGAATCGCTTCATGAAGGGGAAATCCAGCGCCCACCAGGCCAGCCCCAGCAAGGGTACCTTGATCAATTCCTGTTTGAGGAAAAACTTCAGGAACGGAATGCGGCGGTTGGAAATGCGCTGAAGCACAAGGATATCGGCCCATGATTGGTGGTTGCACGTGACCAGGTACCACTGATCGCGATCCAGAGTATCCATGCCGGTGATGTTCCATTTCACCTGACTGGTCAGGCCAATGATGGCGTTATTGATGCCGATCCAGGTTTCGGCGATGAAGACCAGGATTTTGGACAAGACCACCTGGGATTTGTCCCCACGCAACACCAGCCGCAGCAAGGCAAAAAAGTAAAGCGGAAGGCAGAGAAGAAGGGTGTTAAGCAGGATGCCCAGCAGGGCCAGTGCGCCACGAATCTTGTGCCAGATAGTCATAACTGTCGTCGTCAATATCAGGGTAAACAGGCATGCTACCCAAAGGCTGCGGGCATGTCCCGTGTCCGTTTCGGTCATTTTTGCCGAAAATACAGGGTGTTGGGGTGTTTTCACAAAAAAAAGGCCATGCCCAACAGGCATGGCCTTGATTGACGTCGCGCCAGGGTAGCGTGTCAGTTGGCCCAGCCACTGTTGCGACGGCGACCTGACCGTGAGCGCATGATCATGCCAGCAACCAGACCGAGCAGCAAAATGCCGACCCCGGTGATCCATTGCTGGGAGGTGTTGTTGTTGCGAAGCATGACGTTTTCGCCTTTTACCTGATCCAGCTCGGAACGAAGCAGGCTCAACTCTTCGTTGAGGCGGCGGTTGGCCTGGTCCAGACGAATCGGGTCGGAGGCCACGTCCTGTAGTTGTTCCAGTTCGTTGCTGCGGGCGCTCAGGGCATTTTTAAGCTCGGATGACTGTTCTGAGAGCGCCTCGTGCTGGCCTTTGAGCTCGGCCAACTGGGTACGCAGTTTGGCGGCTTCTGCCTTGGCCTGTTCACTGGCCTGATTGGCTCGTTCCAGCAAAATTTCGGCAGTAGGGCTCTGGCTCAGATACTGTTTGCCGATGTAGCCCTCAATGTCCTTATAACGGATTTTCGCCCAGTCCCCGTTGAATCCGAGAAACTCGATGCGGGTGCCGCTCTGGATCCCGCGATGGAGAATACGGCCAGAGGGGTTGGCAGATGAGCGAATAGGTACATAGATGCTGTCATCTACCCAGGCAGTGGAGGCAACAGCCGTATGGCTGGCTACCATTATTGCCAGGAAACAAACCAGTCTTGCGAGCATGGGGGTCTTTACTCCTTCGTGTCAGGCCGCGCAGTCTAGAGAAGTCATCAGGGTTGCGGCGCTACCATAATCACATTTCGCGCTGTGGGCCGTGGTGTCTTTGTAAAAAATGGCAATCCGCCCGCCATCAGGTCAGGGCAGCACCTTCTTGAACGGCTTTACCGTGACGCCAGCGTAAACGCCGGCAGCAATGTAGGGATCGGCATCCGCCCACTGTTGGGCGGCTTCCAGTGAGGGAAATTCAGCCACGACCAAAGAGCCGGTAAAACCGGCTTCGCCGGGATCGTTGCTGTCGACAGCTGGGTGCGGGCCGGCAAGAATCAACCGTCCCTGTTCTTTGAGGGTTTCAAGGCGGGCCAGATGGTCTGCCCTGGCCTGTTTGCGCAAGGGAAGGGAGTTGGCCACGTCCTCACTGATAATCGCGTACAGCATGGTTTCGCTCTTTGTTCAGGGTTAACGGTGGTGTGCGGCCATGATCTCTTCCAGCTTCAGGCCGGTTAGTTTGCCGATGCGGCGAAACAGAAAGACCATGGCGAGAATCAGTACAATCATTGAGGGCAAGACAATAACCGGGTAGCTCAGGGCTGTCATCTTGCCCAGCTCTGCATTGAACGCCTCACTGCCCGGTGGGCTGGTCAGGATAATCCTGGCCAGCACGTAGTTGAGCACGGAAGACAGGAAAAACGAGGCCGCGACCATCCAGGAGGCCTGCTTGAGCGTTCGCTCGAAGGCGCTGAGATTGTTGTTGTCTTCCAGTCGGGCGGCGATCCTGTCGGTATCCAGCACCTTGTCGTTATAAAGAAAGGTTTTTACCAGCGGCCAGCGGGTACGCAGGGAAACCACGGTTGCGACGCCCAACAATGCGGGGATAGCGGCTTCTTTCATGGCAATGTACTTGGCGTCCAGCTCCATCAGGCTGATGCCGCCGGTCAGCAGAATGCTGACAATGCCCAGACCAGAGAAGAAATTGGCCTTGCCGTTCTGCAGCAAGTCCCGCAGGCCGTAAAGCAGGGGGAAGGCCAGCGCCACCACGATGGCCCATTTGGTGCCAAGCCAGTCATCCCCGGAGAGTTTGGCCAGGATCAGGGCAGGGATGATGATATTGATCAACAGGTTAGCCAGCAGGCTTTCCTGTTTCGGCGGCGTGGCGCTGGCCGGCTTGCCACGCTGTTCCGGGGTGTCGCTGTCGCTCATTGAGTATTCCGTTTGATCGGTTAGGGCTGCCTGGCGCCTTTAAAGATGCCGGTGCCGGGCACAAAAATGCTACCCTGCGCCTTGATTACCGTCGTAAGCCTGCCGAAGCGGGCCCGTTTGGCGGATTTGGAGTCACTGCAGACACATCGAGAACCTTGAGAGGATCTGGCTATCTCCTGTAACCACACAATCGACCTGCACAGTCACAGTACTGCGTCCGACGGTATTCTAAGCCCTGCAGCGCTGGTGTCGAGGGCTGCGGACTACGGAGTGACCTGTCTGGCGTTGACGGACCACGACACCCTGGCCGGGCTGCCGGAGGCTGGCGAGGCTGCCCGGCAGCACGAAATCAGTCTTGTGAACGGTATTGAGCTGTCCGTGCGCCACGAAAACCGCGAGTACCACGTTCTGGGGTTATGGTTGGACACGGACTGTGGACAGCTGCAGGAAAGGGTGGCCGCCCAGCAAGCGGCACGGGTAAACCGTGCCCGGGAGATTGGCCGCCGCCTGGATCGTGCAGCCACCCTGGCCAATACCTATGAGCGCACCTGCGAGCTGGCAGGCACCGATGCCCCGGGTCGCCCCTTGTTTGCTCGGTTTCTGGAAGAGACGGGCAGGGTGCGCAACCAGCGGCATGCCTTTAACCGTTACCTCAAACAGGGCCAATCCGCGTTTGTGGCCACCCCCTGGTGTACTCTTGATGAGGCCATCGCCGATATCCATGCCGCTGGCGGCACCGCGGTGCTGGCTCACCCTCAAGCCTACGGCATGACACGCAAAAAACTGCGCCAGTTTCTGGCCTGCTTCAAGGAAGCGGGCGGCGATGGCCTGGAAGTGGCCATGCCAGGGCTCTCCCCGCAACAGAGTGCACTCCTGGATGAATGCTGGCAGCACTTCGACCTGCAGGTGTCTGCCGGGTCGGACTTTCATTCGCCGGAGCAGAAATGGCTTGCGCTGGGACGACTACCGCCGGTCCCGAATGGCGCGAGGCCGGTGTGGGAAGGGAGGCTAACCAGTTGACAATTGACAGTGGATAGTTGACAGCTAAAACAATAGGTTGCGTCAATGTTTTGATGTTAGCTGTCAACTGTCAATTATCAACTATCAACTGAAATTATGACCGAAATCCTCTACATTCATCCCGAAACACCCCAGCCGCGACTAATCCGCCAGGCGGTAGACGTTATTCGCAACGGCGGGCTGATCGCCTACCCGACGGATACCACCTATGCACTGGGCTGTGGCATTGGTGAGAAGAATGCGCTGGATCGCCTGATCCGGCTGCGACAGCTGGATAAGAAGCATCAGTTCACTCTGTTGTGCCACGATCTCTCGGCTCTGGCGATTTATGCCAAGGTAGAAAACCCGGATTATCGTCTGCTCAAGTCTCACACTCCGGGTCCCTATACCTTCATCCTCAAGGGCACCACCGAAGTGCCTCGACGGTTGATGGACCCGAAAAAACGCAATATTGGTATTCGCGTGCCGGATCACCCCATCTGCCAGGCATTGTTGGCCGAGCATGGCGAGCCGATCATGACGTCGACTTGCCATCTGCCCAACGACGAATTTCCGCTCACTGACCCTCAGGATGTTCGTGATTTCCTGCAAGGACAGGTGGACCTGGTTATTGATGGCGGCTTCTGCGGTGTTACCGAAACCACCGTGATTTCCCTGGCCGACGGTGATGGCCCGGAAGTAGTGCGTGAAGGGGCTGGTCCGGTGGACAGTATTTACTGATATCCGCCTTCACTGGTCATCTTTTACCCATAGTGCCGCAAAGGGCCCGCTTGCTACTGTCCCTGATGGCCCGGTTCACCGTATAATCGCGGGCTTTCCTCCGTGCATCGCCAAAGGTGGCGTACGGATAGTCGGGTTTGTTAAGGAGTAGGCTTTGAGTTCCGTGGTTCCCTCCCAGCGAGTTGTTTCCGGCATGCGCGCCACTGGCCGTTTGCATCTGGGGCATTACCATGGCGTGCTGAAAAACTGGGCGCGTCTGCAGCACGAGTATGAGTGCTTTTTCTTCGTGGCAGATTGGCACGGGCTTACCACCGAATACGAAAACCCGCACAAGATCGAACAGCATGTCTGGGATCTGGTAATCGACTGGCTGGCCGCCGGGGTGAACCCGGGCTCGGCCACCCTGTTTATCCAGAGTCAGGTGCCGGAGCATGCGGAGCTGCACCTGCTGCTGTCCATGATGACGCCGCTATCCTGGCTGGAACGGGTGCCTACCTATAAGGACCAGCAGGAAAAGCTGCGCGAGAAGGATTTGAGTACCTACGGCTTCCTGGGTTATCCGTTGCTGCAATCTGCAGACATCCTGGCTTACCGGGCTGGGCAGGTGCCGGTGGGCGCCGATCAGGTAGCCCACGTGGAGCTGACCCGGGAAGTGGCACGGCGCTTCAACCACCTGTACGGCCGCGAGCCCGGCTTCGAGGAAGCGGTGGATGCGGCCATCAAGAAAATGGGCAAGAAGCAGGCAAAGGTGTACCTGAATCACCGTCGCCAGTACCAGGAGAAAGGTGATGAGACCTCCCTGGAAACCGCGCGTGCCCTGGTGGAAAGCCAGCAGAACATCACGCTGGGGGACAAGGAACGATTGATGGGCGACCTGGAAGGGGGCGGCAAGGTGATTCTGCCCGAGCCTCAGGCACTGTTGACACCGGCCTCCAAGATGCCGGGGCTGGATGGGCAGAAAATGTCCAAGTCCTACGGCAACTTTATCACCATGCGTGAAGAGGAGGCGGATATCGACAGCAAGATCCGCCGCATGCCTACAGACCCGGCCCGGGTTCGCCGTACCGACCCAGGCAATCCGGATAACTGCCCGGTGTGGCAGTTCCATATGGTCTATTCCGATGATAACACCCGTCAGTGGGTGAAAGAGGGCTGCACCAGCGCCGGCATCGGCTGTCTGGACTGCAAGAAGCCTGTCATCGAGGCGGTTCAGGCAGAGCTGGAGCCGATCCGCAAGCGCGCCGAGGAGCACCTGCGCAACCCGGATCTGGTGCGCACCCTGGTCGCCGAAGGTTGTGAGGAAGCCCGCGAGGCCGCCCGCGCCACCCTGGAAGAAGTCCGTGCCGCCATGGGGCTCAATTACCGCTGAGGCGCCCTGGGCGTTCTCGGGAGAGAGACATGACTGAACCGGCAGAACCTACAGTCACACCCGTCATGAAGCCGCTGCATCCCAGCCAGGCCGAGATGCCCTTTGGTTTGATGTATGGCAAGGCCATCACCAAGTTGCCGGACGATCTGTACATTCCGCCGGATGCGCTGGAAGTTTTCCTGGAAGCGTTTGAAGGCCCGCTGGATCTGCTGCTGTACCTGATCAAGCGCCAGAATCTGGATATTCTCGATATCCCGGTCTCCACTATTACCACCCAGTACATGGAATACGTGGAACTGATGAAGGCCATGAATTTCGAGCTGGCGGCGGAATACCTGGTGATGGCCGCCATGCTTGGGGAGATCAAGTCGCGCATGTTGCTGCCTCGCCAGAAAGACGACGAGGAAGAAGAGGAGCATGACCCGCGGGCTGAGCTGATTCGTCGCCTGCAGGAATACGAACGCTTCAAGCAGGCAGCGGAAGATATCGACGGGTTGCCTCGACTGGAAAGAGACATCTTCCCGGCGGAGGCCAGGCGCCCTGAGTTTACCCGCGAAAAGGCCCAGCCGGACGTGGATATGCGTGAGCTGCTGCTGGCCCTGAAAGAGGTCATGCACCGGGCGGACATGTTCGAGAGTCACCAGGTGTCCCGGGAAAAACTGTCTACCCGCGAGCGTATGGCCAACGTGCTGGACAAACTCAAGGGCCGAGATTTTGTGCCCTTTGTGGAGTTGTTCAATCCCGAAGAAGGTCGTCTCGGTGTAGTGGTGACGTTTCTGGCTACCCTGGAGCTGGTCAAGGGCAGCCTGATTGAACTGGTACAGAACGGACCTTTTGCCCCGATTCACGTGAAGGCGAAGACACTGGTGCTGGAAGAATCCGATGTGCTGGCCCAGCTGGAGCTGGAAGACGAACCCGATGACGGCGTGGATGATGAAACCGATGCCCATGACGGAACCGAGGGGTAAGCGTGGAAGCTGAGCAGATAAAAAGAATTATCGAAGCCGCCATTCTGGTGGCTGAAGGCCCGCTGGACCGGGATGCGATCCTGTCCCTGTTTGACGAAGAAGATCGTCCCAGCAAGCAGGATCTGGGTAAATACCTGGAAGATATTGATGCGGCCTATGCCGATCGCGGCATTTTCCTGAAGGAAGTGGCGTCTGGTTTCCGCTTTCAGGCTCGCCCGGAGCTGGGGCAGTGGGTCAGTCGCCTGTGGCAGGAGAAGCCGCCCCGCTACAGTCGGGCGATTCTGGAAACTCTGGCACTGATCGCTTATCGCCAGCCCATTACCCGTGGCGAAATCGAAGAAATTCGTGGTGTTTCGGTAAGCTCGCATATCGTCAAAAGTCTGCTGGAGAGAAACTGGGTGCGTGTAGTGGGGCACCGGGACGTGCCGGGCCGACCGGCCATGTTTGCCACCACCAAGCAGTTTCTCGACTACTTTGACCTGAAGAGCCTGGAAGATCTGCCGCCGCTGTCGGAGATCCGCGATCTGGACAAGATCAACGAAGAGCTGGCCCTCAGCGATGTGCCACCGGCCAATGCGGCACCGGGTGACATGGATGAGGCGCCGGAAGGTGAAGACGGCCATAGCATGCTGGATGACGAACGCGAACCCCGGCTTCCCGGTGATCAGGAGGCCTTCCCGGGGCTGGAGCAGGAGCCAGAAATTGACGACGCTACCTTGATGAGCATGGACAAGGTGGACTCGGTCCTGACCAGCTTTGAGCATGAATTCCGCCGCAAACCGGGAGCCGACAAGGAAGAGTCGGAGGGCACCGGCAAGGAAACCATGGCCGCAGAGGCCGATACGACCGACAATAGCCCTATTAATGACGCTGACGGCACAGATGCCGCTGCGAATGACAGTGCAGAGGACAGCCAGACACGTCATGACTGAGACTGAAAAATTGCAGAAAGTGCTGGCGCGAGCTGGCTTGGGCTCCCGTCGGGAGCTGGAAAAATGGATTGCTGATGGCCGGGTTTCGGTCAACGGCACTGTGGCAACCCTGGGCGACCGGGTTGGCAATGAAGACACCCTACGTGTGGATGGCAGGATTATTAAAGTGAAGCCGGAAGAAGATATCGTTCAGCGCGTGATCATGTACCACAAGCCACCCGGCGAAGTGTGCTCACGCAACGATCCGGAAGGGCGCCCCACGGTGTTTGATAATCTGCCGCGCCTGCAGGGCATGCGCTGGGTGCAGGTAGGGCGTCTGGACATCAATACTACCGGCCTGCTGCTGTTCACCACCGATGGCGAGCTGGCGCATCGTCTGATGCATCCGTCCAACGGCTTCGTACGAGAGTATGCAGTACGAGTGCGCGGAGGCATGACCCCGGAAAAGCGTCAGGCCATGCTCGATGGCGTGTTGCTTGAAGATGGCGTATCGAAGTTTGACAGCATCGAGGATGCCGGGGGTGCGGAAGAGGGCGCCAACCACTGGTACAAGGTGACACTGACCGGGGGTAAATACCGGGAAGTGCGCCGTCTGTTCCAGTCTCAGGATCTGGATGTAGCCCGACTGATGCGAATTCGCTTTGGCGACCTGACGCTGCCGCCGCAGCTACGCCAGGGTCGCTGGATGGAACTGGAAGCCGAGCAAATCCAGGCCCTGATCGGCAAGGTGGAGCTGAAGGGCAAGAAATACACCGGCCTCTACGGTCGCGCCCGCCTGCGCCACCAACGCACCGGCAGCAAACCACCCCGCAAGGCCCGCGGTCCTTACCGCCGTTAAGTTGCACCTGTAGGAGCGCCTCTCGAGGCGCGAGTCGCCGAATTATGCCAATCGGGGTTCGCGCCTCATACCCGCAGGGCACAGAGAGCGGCGCTCCTACGGCAGCCTCATCAAGCGCCCTACCAGCGCGGGTAGCGCTGTCTCCACTCTGAGAATTCGCGTCCCGAAGCTGTGGCAGGCAAAATCTTGCCGCTGCAGCATCTCCACTTCGTAGTCAGTCCAGCCGCCCTCCGGGCCGATGGCCAGAGTGACAGGTTCGCTCAGATCGCAGGGCATGGCCGGGTAGTCGCCAGGATGGGCGAGGAGGCGGCGGCCGGGGCCTGCCCAGGTGTCCAGATCATCTTCCACGAACGGCTTGAAACGCGGGGCGAGAACCAGCTCCGGCAGTGTGGTATCGCGGGCTTGCTCCAGTCCCAGCAGCATTTTCTCGCGAAGCAAATCGGCTTTCAGGTTGGGGGTCTGCCAGTAGCTCTTGTCCACCTTCCAGCTATTGATCAGCACGATACGCTTTATGCCAAGACTGCTAGCATCAATCAGGATGCGCTTGAGCATCTTGGGGCGGGGCAGCGCCAGCAACAGTGAAAGTGGTAGAGGAGGAGGGCTATGAGAATCTTCTTTAAATGAAACTTGTATTTCATTGTTTTTAAATGATTCTATCTCTGCTTTTCCCATGCCGCCATCAACGATCCCGGCCCGGCAGCTGTCACCCTCCGCCAATCCCAGAATGTCGCGCACATGCCGGCACTGGCGCTCGTCCAGCTGCCAGAGATCGCCATGAAGGTGTTGGTGAGGGTGCAGTAACAGCAGATTCATGGCGCGGATTATCGCACAGCCTGACCGGGAATCCGCGCGGAAATCGCCGAATAAGAGTGACGTAAATCGCTGTTTACTTGGCTGTTCTCGCCCTTTGCCTGGTCATCTGGTCTTGCTAGATTGCTCACATTGCACAACCAGCCCATTCGACTGCGTCAGGACATCCCTGGTATGTGGCTGGGTTTTGGCCTGCTGGTAACTGGCGACGCCTTCAGGCCGCTGGTAGAGTGTGCCGCCCGTTCACCCGTTCGATTAACTGTTCAAGTGTGGAGAATTTCATGCAGTTTCAGGGTACTGACCAATATGTGGCCACCGACGACCTGAAAATGGCCGTTAACGCAGCGATCGCCCTCAAGCGCCCGTTGCTGATCAAGGGTGAGCCGGGTACCGGCAAGACCCTGTTGGCAGAACAGGTGGCCGAGTCCCTGGACCTGCCACTGCTGTCCTGGAATATCAAATCCACCACCAAGGCCCAGCAGGGCCTGTACGAGTACGATGCGGTGTCGCGCCTGCGTGACTCTCAGCTCGGCGCCGAAGGGGTGGAAGATGTGGCCAACTACCTGAAAAAAGGCAAGCTGTGGGAAGCCTTTACCCATGAAGGCCAGGTGGTGCTGCTGATCGACGAGATCGACAAGGCCGACATCGAGTTCCCCAACGACCTTCTGCAGGAACTGGATCGCATGGAGTTCTTCGTCTACGAGACCGGGGAAACCATCCGCGCCGAGCAGCGCCCGATCGTGATCATTACCTCCAACAACGAGAAAGAGCTGCCTGACGCCTTCCTGCGTCGCTGCTTCTTCCATTACATCAATTTCCCCGATGCCCAGACCATGCAGGCCATCGTGGATGTGCATTTCCCGGAGATCAAAAAGAACCTGGTCACCGAGGCCCTGGAAATCTTCTTCGATCTGCGCAAGGTGCCCGGACTGAAGAAGAAGCCGTCCACCAGTGAGCTGATCGACTGGCTCAAGCTGCTCATGGCCGACGATATTCCGGCGGATATCCTGCGAAACCGGGATACCAAGAGTGCCGTGCCGCCGCTTTATGGCGCGTTGCTGAAAAACGAGTCGGACGTCCAGCTGCTTGAGCGCCTGGCGTTCATGAACCGTCGCGAAAGCTAACCGCAGCGCTGACTGATTATGCTGATTGGTTTCTTCGAAAATCTGCGCCGCTACCGGGTCCCGGTGACCCTGCGTGAGCTGCTGGACCTCTTTGATGCCCTCCAGGCCCATGTGGCCTTCGGTTCCATCGAGGATTTCTACCTGCTGAGCCGGGCGGTGATGGTCAAGGACGAAAAGTTCTATGACCGCTTCGATCAGGCCTTTGCCAATTACTTCGAGGGGCTGGAAAACCTGGAGCCGGACTGGCTCAACAAGGTGATTCCGGATGAGTGGCTGCGCAAGGAGCTGGAGAAGAACCTGAGCCCGGAAGAGTTCGAGAAACTCAAGGGCCTGGGCAGCCTGGAAAAGATCATGGACGAGCTGCGCAAGCGGCTCGAAGAGCAGGAAAAGCGGCACCAGGGCGGCAACAAGTGGGTCGGCACCGGCGGCACCAGCCCCTTCGGCGGCTATGGCGCTAACCCGGAAGGGGTGCGCATGGTGGGGCCGTCGCGTAACAAGCGGGCGGTAAAAGTCTGGGAAAAGCGGGAATTCCGCAACCTGGACGATTCCGTAGAGCTGGGCACGCGTAACATCAAGCTGGCCCTGCGTCGCCTGCGCAAGTTTGCCCGCATCGGTCGTGAAGAAGAGCTGGATATGGATGACACCATCCGATCCACTGCGCGCAATGCCGGCCTGCTCGATATCAAGATGCGTCCGCAGAAGGAAAACCGGGTCAAAGTGCTGATCTTCTTAGATGTGGGCGGCTCCATGGACCCGTACATCAAACTCTGCGAAGAGCTGTTCTCCGCCGCCCGGCTGGAGTTCAAGCACATGGAGTATTTCTACTTCCACAACTTCATTTATGAATATGTGTGGAAGGACAATCGCCGTCGCTGGGACGAGAAGATTTCCACCTGGGATGTGTTGCACAAGTATGGCAGCGACTACAAGGTAATCTTTGTCGGCGATGCGGCCATGAGCCCCTACGAAGTGAATTCCGTGGGTGGCAGCGTGGAGCACTGGAACGAGGAGCCCGGTGCGGTCTGGTTCCAGCGCGTCATGGAAACCTACGAAAAGGTGGCCTGGCTCAACCCCGAACCGGAGCGGGCCTGGCAGATGACCACCTCCACCCAGTGGATCAAGCAACTCAGTGAACACAAGATGTACCCGCTCACCATTGAAGGCCTGGAAAAGGCCATGCGTTACCTGAGCAAGTAATGGTCTTTTTGTAGAAGGCTGCCTGCAGCCGAACCGCCGCGATCCGGTTTGTCTGCAGGCAAGTTATTCACTGCGCCCCTCAAAAGCAAAAATCTGCATTCCGCTCGTCTGCCCACCCACGTATTTTGCCGCAATAAACAATTCGTCTAGTAGCGGCAGCAGTCCTGCATCCGTATTCTTCGCGCTTTTCGCGTTTCACGCCCCGGACAGCCCACAAGGCACGGAACCCCGGGACGCCGAAGCAAAAAGATGAACGCCCACCGTGATCCGGTGGACTTCAGGAGAATCCCCATGTCCAGGGTGCGAACCACCATCTGGACGACCGTTTTCAGCAGTACCGCGCTGGTCACCGCCGGCCTGTCCGCGGATACCACCCAGTCTGAAATCCGTCGTCTGCAGCAGGAGCTCGATCAGCTCAAGGCCAACCTGACCCAGGATGCGCCAACCCATACCCCGTCAAACCATGTGCAGTGGCCCGTCTTCGCCGTGTTCGGCAAGGTCAGCGTGGATGCCATCTATGATGACAAGAACGCAGGGCTTAATGATCTGCTTATCCCGAGCACTATCCCTTCCGGCGACACCCACCAGCAGAACTTCGAGTTGCATGGCAAGAACAGTCAGCTTGGCCTGCGAATCGGCGAGGGCAGTGGGCCCCATGCTGTGTTTGCCGTTGACCTGTTCGGCAGCATCGATGGTTACGATTTGCGGGTTAGGGATTTCTATTTCGAATACGGCGCCCTGCGTGCCGGTTACGGCTATACCGCCTTGCTGGATGGTCCAGCCTGGCCGTTGACGCTGGATTCCCAGGGCCCCAATAGCGCCATCTTTGCTCGACAGACGGGGGTGCGTTGGCAGGGCGAGCGTCTGACCCTGGCACTGGAGGACCCCAATCCGGAAGTGTATGACCCGGATAACCTGAGCAGTGCCAGCGGTCGTCGCCCAGACATCATCGCCGCCTGGAACCAGCCCTATGGCAAAGGCCACGTACGGGCCGCAGCGGTAAACCGGGAAATCGGAGTGGAATTTGCCGGTGGCGAACAGCAATTCGCGAATGCCTCCGGCGGGGTGCTCAGCGCCACCCTGGTTGTAACTGACAGTCTGACCCTGCTGACCAGCGGCAGTTACGGCGAGGCCATGGCCCATTACTACAACGATCTGTCCGGCTTCGGTGACAGCGGTATGGACGGCTATGTATTCGCTGCGGATGGGCTGCAACCCTTGCTGGCCCGGGGCGGTTATCTCGGTGGGCAGTGGCAATGGCGTCCGGACTGGACCCTGGCGCTGGTCGGCGGCGAAATCACCCTGGAAAAAGACCGCGAGTTACCCGGGGATGCCATGCGCCGCAGCCGCTACGGCACCCTGAGCCTGATCCACCAGCACGATGACAGTCTCAGCTACGGGGCCGAGCTGGCCTACGGGATGCGTGACAACCAGGCAGGAGATCGCAGCGAAGCGCCACGGGTGCAGCTGAACCTGACCTATCGGTTCGAGCATACCCACAGCCGCGATCACTGAGCGAAGGCAATTTGTCGTTAACACAAAGGGCCCGAAGATCGGGCCCTTTGTGTTTCTGAGTGAGAGTGTCAGGATCAACGCCCCGGATAGTATTCCGCATCCTTGTCACTGGGATCCATACCCACGGCCTTCCAGCTTGGCAGATCGTCCCGGGCACGCAGGGCTTGTGCTTTTTCCGTGCGCACACTTTGCTTCTCCACATCCCGGGGTGCCATTTCTCCGCGTATCACCGCCATGCGCATTTGCTGTTCAGCACGGTCAGGCAACTGGTCTGCAGGAATCAGCGACAAACATGGATTCTCATGATTGAGCGCCACACCATTGACCAGGCCCCGCTGGATTTGCAACGAGTAATCCAGTGAATGCATCGGCGGCGTAGCCACCGGCGGGTTTGACGGTTGGCAATAACCCGGAGCGACATTCATTTGTCCAAAGGGCTCATCCCCCGGGATATTCCGGAACCAGTGCATGGCCTGGGCATCCGTGCAGGTGTCATCGGGGAGCATCCGGGCAGCGGTGTACGCCCCCACACTGTTACTTCTATCTGTGCGTACCTGGGCGGTGGAATGGCAACTCATGCAGGCAGACTCGGGGTTGTCCACCGGGCCATTCAGACGTCCATGGAGACCGAAGTCAGCATTGAAGGGGGAGGGCACCGCCGGATTGATCCAGGTCTCGTCCAGATCAGGATCATTGTTGGCGGTGACATCCGGATCGTTGCCCCAGGCAAGGCCTACCGGCGTCAGGTTATACCAGCGATCCTGCGGGCTGGCTGCTGGCAGGGATTCGTCATACACGTAGGTGGCAAAGACCCAGCCAGTGTCCGGTGAGCGAGGATCCTTCACCGCAATATCCATCTGGATCAGACGTACTTCAAAGGTGTCGCTGGAATTGGCAAAGGGGTCCTGGATTTGCCAGGCCGGGGCGTTTGCCAGTGGATCCGGGCCGACAATGGCGCCCGGATCGTATTCCGCAAACAACACCTTGACCACCAGGGCGCCATCAATGAATTCGGCATTGGCCGCTTGCGCATTGCTGGGCTCCGGATCGTTGAAGACCTGGCCAACGGTGTAGCCACCAATACGGTTATACAGCCCGATGCCATAGGCACCCACACTGGATGACAGCCAGCTTTGCTCGTTGGCACGCAAGGTTCTTTCTTCGGTGAGGCCATGGCGGGCTTCCCGGGCGAAGAACCCCGATGTCATCATCGGCACGTGGTACCAGTGTTTCTTGCCCAGGCTCTTGTTCTGAGGCACGAAATCATAGGGCACCAGGTCTGAAAGTGCGTAATCCTTCAGGGCGGCCAGGTAATCCAGCCGCTCATTGGGGTCCATGAAGTCATGGGCGAGCCAGGGCGCATTGTCGTAGGGTTCCAGTGGATCCCACCCGACTAACTCACCGTCTTCGAAACGGGGAATGCCTAACGGGTAGCCCTGTGCCAGCTGGAAGCTGGGCTCATCTTCCGGCGGGGCGGTTCGCGAGATCCAGTCCGGGAACCATCCCGAGCACTGCGCCGTATAACCCACACCGGCCTCGCCATCCTCGCCAGTGGTATCGCGCACCGGTTCGTCAAACGTGGACCGGCAACCGGTGTAGAGAGCCGTTACCCCAAAGAGAGCCGCACCCAGAATCAGTCTCCTGACATATCGATGCTCCATCATCGTCTTCCCTCCCTGACATCCTTGTCGTTTCTGTCAGCTTACGAGATTGTAAAATTAACGAATAGCTACCCGCTGGCAGGGGGGGGAGAAAGACGAAAAAGACAGTTAAGGAAAACAACAGCTTAAGGTGAACAACGACGATTTGTAGGAAATATCCTAGGCAAAATTAAGACATTCGCCAGTCGCTCAACAGGTTGCCCGGGCCGTCATGTCCTGTCTTTATTCCTATTGATAAAACTGTCTATCAGGTCCATGGGTAGCGGAAAGACAATGGTGCTGGAGCGATCATTGGCTACCTCAGTCAATGTCTGCAGGTAGCGTAATTGCAACGCCTGGGGCTGTTCGGAAAGGGTTTTCGCTGCTTCCAGCAGCACTTGGGACGCTTCTTTCTCACCGTTGGCATGGATCACCTTGGCGCGGCGGATACGCTCCGCCTCGGCCTGGCGGGCAATCACCCGTACCATGCCTTCATCCAGGTCCACGTGTTTGATCTCTACATTGGTAACCTTGATGCCCCAGTTGTCGGTCTGTTCGTCGAGAATTTCCTGAATATCGCTGTTCAGTTCATCCCGTGAGGCGAGCATCTCGTCCAGCTCGTGCTTGCCCAGCACCGAACGCAGGGTGGTTTGGGACAACTGGCTGGTGGCGGCGTAGAAGTCTTCCACATTGATGACCGCTTTCTCGGCGTCCAGCACCCGGAAATACAACACGGCATTTACCTTTACCGAGACGTTATCCCGGGAAATCACATCCTGGGTGGGCACATCCAATACCCGGATGCGCAGGTCCACCTTCACCATCTGTTGGATCAGCGGTACTACCAGGATCAGGCCGGGACCTTTCACCCGATAGTAACGGCCCAGCATGAAGATTACCCCGCGTTCGTACTCGCGCAGGATACGGAACATGCTGATCACGAAGCCGACGACAATAATCGCCAGCGATAACCAGAAATAGGGGGTCATGATGTCTCCTCCTTGTCGTCCGGTTTCACATCCAGCATCAAGTCACTACGGTCAGTGACCTGTAGCAACTGCCCCCGGCGTACCGGCTGCTGACTGCGTGCATGCCAGATTTCTCCGAGCACCCGCACCTGACCGTCGTCTTCAAAATCATCCAGCGCTACGGCGGTTTGCCCGACCAGTGTGTCGGCCCCGGTAACCGGAGGCCCCTCATGGGCTTTTACCGCCAGCCTTACAAACAGTCCCACCAGTAACAGCGAGCCTACTCCTACCGCGGCAATCACTGGCAGAGCAATACGGAAAGCGGGCAGGTCCGTGTCCATCAACATGATCGAGCCGATCACGAAAGCAATAACCCCACCGATACCTAATACCCCGAAGCTCGGTGATATGGCTTCCATGGCCACCAGCACCGCACCCAGCAAGATAAGTCCCAGGCCCACGTAGCTCACCGGCAACATCTGCAGAGCGTAAAGCGCCAGCAGCAGGCAGATGGCACCGAGTACGCCCGGCACGCCCATGCCAGGGTTGGAAAATTCCAACACCAGCCCATAAATTCCCACCAGCAGCAGCAAGTAGGCGATGCTGGGATCGGTAATAATCGCCAGGAAGTCAGTGCGCCAGTCCCTTTCCACCTGATGCAATTGCGCATTGGCCAGGTCCAGGCTGACCGATTGACCGTCCCAGCTCAGCTCTAGTCCATCAAGCTGGGCAAGCAGCTCATCGAGATCTGCTGTTTTCAGATCGATTACGCCTTGTTCCAGTGCATCACTGGACGACAGACTCACCGCTTCGCGCACCGCTTTTTCTGCCCAGTCCGCATTGCGGCCACGCAGTTCCGCCAGCCCACGGATATACGCAACAGCATCGTTTACCTGCTTGCGATGCAGGGCCGAGACACTATCCGAGTTGGCGGTAGCACTTTCTTCGTTTTCACTCTCATCACCACCGGGAGAGGAGGGCGAGGGCAACCCGCCGCCCCCTCCGATCTGCACCGGCGTTGCCGCACCCAGATTGGTGGCCGGGGCCATGGCGGCAATATGGGAAGCATAGAGAATATAGGTGCCGGCACTGGCGGCTCGGCTACCACTGGGGGATACATAGGTGGCCACCGGAACCCGGCTGTCGAGAATTGCCCGAATCATGTCGCGCATGGCGCTATCCAGGCCGCCCGGCGTATTCAGCTGCAATACAAACAGCGTTGCGGATGCCTCGTTGGCTTCTTCCAGGGAACGGACAAACCAGTCACTGAGCGCCGGCCCGATTGGGCCGTCCAAGGTCATTACCCAGACGGAAGCGCGAGAGGAAGCAGGGGAGGAGGTATCCTGGGCTGGAGACGCCGGGGCCAACAGGAACAGTAGCGCCAGCAAAATACACAGGAGCACCCTGGCCGCAAGCCTGTGGCCATGATGCGATGTGCTTTGATATTCCCGGCCCATGAGAAAGCTCCCTTGGCCATCTATCTACCCCATGAAAGCCTATTTAACCGGTATCTAGCAAGACCCCGCGTGATTGTCGCAATCAAGGCCTGCGTACACTATGTGTCGACAAACGTCGTCATCATTTACCAGAGTTCAACGCCAAGGGGTCTGACGAGAAGCCCGAGTACCACGAAGCAGCCAACCGTGAGCAGCACACTGCAGCCCATGGAAGCGAGAAAACCCCAACGATCCAGCATAAACGGAAAAAGGGCGAACATGGGTAGCGTCGGGATGACGTACCAGAAGGTGTACCAGGCGTGGTTGCCGATTTTCTCTGAAGGCTGATTTCCCATGTAGAGCCAGAACATGGCAAGCAGGGTTACCAGTGGCAAGGCACCGATCAGGGCGCCTAGTCGATCGCTGTGCCGGGCAACTTCCGAGATCAGAACGACCAGCGCAGCAGTAATGAGGTATTTGAGGTAGAGGGGCATCATCTGGATTTCCCTTGGGTTTGGTTGCTCCTGAAGTATCCCGTTATATTGGCTGCTCTTCTATTTAACATAATATACATTATGCGTAGCCACGCTGATTCCTGTTTCAGTGTGGATACGTACAATGCTTACGCCCGCGATTCACCCGGACTTGCCTCTGGCCCTGCTAGACTACGAAACGACATTGAATCTGAAAATAACCAACAGGACACCTATGCCGTCACTGTCCCTGTCATTTCACTTTCTCTTCCGGGTTGTTCTTCTGATGTCATTCGCCGCTCCTGGACTGGCGGATGATCGCAAGCCTGTCTCGGTGGCAACTGTGAGCTTGTCACGTTCACAGGATGCATTGTTGGTGAACGGCACCCTGGTGGCGGATCGTGCCGCCCGGCTGTCCGTGTCGGTATCCGGCCTGGTGAGCAAACTGCTCGTGGATATCGGCGATCAGGTGGACGCCGGTGCGCCGCTGATTGAAATGGATGCGGAGCTGAATCGCCTGGAGCTGCAACGCGCCCGTGCCAATTATCAGCAACAACAGGCCATCCTGGGCGATGCCCGCCGACGTCTTGAAGAAGCCAATAGTCTGGTCGCCAGGCGTAGCATCGCCGCCAGTGAGGTGCGTAGCCTGGAATCCGAGGTTCAGGTGGCCAAGTCATCCCTGGCAGCCAGTCAGGCCGAAGTGGCACGCCAGCAGGCACTGCTCGAGCGGCATACCCTTAAGGCCCCTTTTAGCGGTGTTATCAGCGCAAAACTCACCGAGGTTGGCGAATGGCTCACTCCTGGCAGTACTGTATTCGAGCTGGTGGGCAGCGATGAGCTGCACGCGGATTTTGCCGTGCCACAGCGTTATTTTCCGCAGATTTCGCTAGATACCGGCCTGGAAGTCTGGCTGGACGATGAAAAAAACCGGCCCATGGCCGCCGAAATCACCGCCATTGTTCCAGTAAACGACCCTACGGCGAGAACCTTTACGGTACGCGCCAGCATTGATGAACAAGGCCTGACCCCGGGGATGGCGATCAATGGCCGGCTGCGCATGTTGTCCGCGGATGCCCGGCCCACGGTGCCCCGTGATGCCCTGCTCCAGGACAGCCAGGGCAATGTGACCGTCTGGCTGGCTGAGGGTGACGGTGACGATCTGGTCGCGCGCCGCAAGGTCGTCAAAGTCGCATCCGGGCAGTCACCGCAGGCTTCGGTGCTTGAGGGCCTGTCGAGTGATGATCGCGTGGTTGTGCGGGGCAATGAAAGTCTGCGCGATGGTGACAAGCTTCGGGTGGTGGACTGATGTTCGACAAGATCGTCCGCCATGGCACCCTGATGACCGTCGTGGTGCTGATCATCACCCTCCTCGGCGTTCTCGCCGCACTGCGCATCCCGGTGCAGATGATACCGGACCTGGAAGTACGCACCATTTCCGTGGTGACAAGCTGGCCAGGTGCTACCCCCCAGGATGTGGAAAAGGAAATCCTCATCGAGCAGGAGGAATACCTGCGCAACCTTCCCAACCTGCGACGGATGACCTCCTCCGCCGGTAGCGGCGAGGCAGAAATCGAGCTGGAATTTCCCTTCGGTGTCGATATCACCGACGCACTGATCAGGGTCAATAACGCCCTCAGCCAGGTGCCCGCCTATCCGGATAATGTGGACCAACCCCGGATTCTGTCCAGTTCGTTTTCCAGCAATGCCTTCATGTATTACCGTGTCTCTCCCCTGCCCGACAATCCCCGCGGGCTGGACATGGACATGATGCAGGACTTCATTGATGACGAAGTCCGCTCACGGATGGAGAGCGTGCCCGGGGTCTCCCAGGTAGAAGTCCGCGGAGGCGCCGAACGACAGGTTCAGCTGCTGCTGGATGCCCAGAAGCTGGCCCAGTTCGGTCTCAGTGTGGTGGATGTGCGCGATGCCCTGCGCGAACGCAACCGGGATGTCTCCGGTGGCGAGCTGGAAAGCGGCAAGCGCCGATACTTGCTGCGTACGGTGGGGCGTTTCAAGGATATCGACAGCCTCGATGCGCTGATTCTGGCCCGTAACGGTGATTCCCTGGTGCGTCTCGGGGACGTGGCCACGGTGGTCCTGGATCACTTCCCGGTTCGCAGCCTGTCGCGGGTGAATGGTGAGCCGGTGATCAGCCTGGCGGTGCGCCGGGAGACCGGATCCAATGTGATCGATATCAAGTACGCCATGTTTGATCAGGTGGCTCAGATCAATCGGGAGGTTCTGGAGCCGGCCGGCATGCGGATCGCGCTGATCGCCGACGACGTGCGTTATGTGGAAGCATCGGTGGCCAATGTGTGGACCAACCTGGCCATTGGTGCCGCCTTTGCCACCCTGGTCATGTTCCTGTTTTTGCGCTCGGTGAAGATCACCGCCGTGGGCGTGATAGGTATTCCCATCTGTACCATTGCGGCGTTTCTGGGGCTGCTACTGGCCGGGCGCACCATCAATGTGATTTCCCTGGCCGGGATCGCCTTTGCCATCGGCATGACCCTGGATAACTCCATTGTGGTGCTGGAAAGCATCGAGATGGAACGGCGCAAAGGGCTCGATCGCTTTCGCGCGGCAGTGAGCGGTATCCAGAAGGTATGGCCGGCGGTGTTCGCTTCTACCATGACCACGGTGCTGGTGTTCCTGCCGGTGGTCTTTATCCAGGAAGAGGCCGGCCAGCTCTACTCGGATATCGCCATCGCCGTATCCGCGTCGATTCTGGTCTCCATGCTGGTGGCCATGACAGTGATCCCCACCCTCTCCGCCCGTCTGGATTTCAGTGCAGTGGTGGCCCATGACGGCCAGCACAGCCGCTGGATGACCGCCCTGCACCGGCTTTCCGCTCGCCTGTCCAGTAGCCGGCCCCGACAAGTGGCCACCCTGGTGGCAACCGTGCTGATCGGGGGCGCTATTGTGCTGTTCCTGACACCGCCGGCGGAATATCTGCCGGAGGGTGAGGAGCCGAAAACCTTTGCCAGCATGAGTGCGCCGCCGGGTTACAACCTCAGCACCATGAAAGCCATCGCCGACGAGGTGGAAGCAGAATTCCTGCCACTGGTGGGTGCCGACCCGGCTGACTACGACTCGGGCGAGCTGGACAGGCCGCCAATGAAGTATGTGAATATGGGCGTGGATGCGGAGCGTCTGCGCATCATCGCCGAGCCGGTGGACCCGGCACACATGGAAGCGATGATGGATGCCATCACCGAGGTGTATCAGCGCTACCCGGGCATGGGCGCCTTTGCGGCTCGCGGATCGATCATTTCCAGTAACGACGGCGGTACCCGCAGTGTGACCCTGGATGTGGCCGGGGCAGATCTGGCGGAAATCTACACGGTGGCGTCAAGGCTGGAGCGTGAGGCCGAGCAGGTCTTTGATAACCCACGCATCCAGTCCCAACCCGCCAGTCTGTCCCTGGCCCAGCCGCTGATCGAAGTCCATCCGCGCTGGAACCGTGCCGCCGAAGTACAGTTTTCCACTGAAGACCTGGGCTTTACCGTGGCTGCGCTCACCGATGGCGCCTATCTGGATGAATTTTTCCTGGGTGACGACAAGATCGACATCTATGCCTACAGCCACCGTACCGGCACCCGACCGGAGCTGGCCGCCCTCCCCGGCTTGCCGGTACATACACCCATCGGTGCGACGGTGCCGCTGTCGTCTCTGGCCACCCTGAAAGAAACCGTGGACACCAGTGTGGTACGGCGGGTCAACGGTAGACGCACGGTGACCCTGAATATCATTCCGCCCCGGGGCGTGGCCCTGGAAACCGGCGTCAGCCAGGTGCGCGCCATGATCCAGCAGTTGCGTGATGCGGGGGACATTCCGGATACCATCAGCATCACCCTGTCCGGCGCCAGCGACCAGTTGCAGGCTACCCAGGAGTCATTGTCCGGCAATTATGTCGTGGCCCTGATACTGGTTTACCTGTTGCTGGTGGCCATTTTCACTCACTGGGGTTTTCCGCTGCTGATCATGACCACGATTCCGCTGGGCATTGCCAGCGGCCTGCTGGGCCTGGCGATGATGAATGGCGTGGGCGCGCTACTTCCGCTTCTGGGTCTGCCACCGCTCACCCAGCCCTTCGACATGATTACCATGCTCGGTTTCCTGATTCTGATGGGCACCGTGGTGAATAACCCCATCCTGATCGTCCATCAGGCAACACTGAATTTCCGGGAAAACGCCATGAACGCCGTGGAGGCCGTCAACGACGCCGTGGCATCACGGTTGCGTCCCATCGCCATGACCACCATTACCACGGTCTGCGGCCTGGCGCCGCTGGTGCTGATTCCCGGTGAGGGCACTGAGCTCTATCGGGGTGTCGGGGCCATTGTCCTGTTCGGGCTGCTCGGCACAGCCATTGTGACCATCACTTTCCTGCCGGCGCTCACTGCGCTGGTGCTTTCACTTTTCCAAAAGAGGGCCTGAATCCGCAACGTTTCCTTCCGACGGTTGACGACTGCGCGAAAAGTCATCACAAAGGCAGTGTGCCTATCCAAGGATGGGTGAGACATTTTGTCCCAGGGTTACGAACGGCGCAGTTGATCTATATCAAGAAAGCCGGGGAACACGCTTGGTATCGTCTCCCGGCGCATCATTCGGAAGGGAACGCACATGGAAAACTCAGCGGTTTCACCCTCTTACAACTACACGGTGGTACGGCAATTTACCATCATGTCGGTTGTATGGGGGATTGTAGGTATGCTGGTGGGGGTGATCATCGCCGCCCAGCTTGCCTGGCCAGTCCTCAATTTCGAGTTACCCTGGTTCAGTTTCGGTCGGCTACGGCCACTGCACACCAACGCGGTAATCTTTGCCTTTGGCGGCTCAGCCCTCATCGGCACCAGTTACTACGTGGTGCAGCGAACCTGTCAGGCCACCCTGGCGTTTCCCAAGCTGGCCGCTTTCAGCTTCTGGGGCTGGCAAGCGGTGATCGTTGCCGCGGCCATCACCCTGCCCATGGGGTATACCAGCACCAAGGAATATGCTGAGCTGGAATGGCCCATCGACATCCTGATCACCCTGGTCTGGGTGGCGTATGCCATCGTGTTCTTTGCCACCATTGCTCGGCGCAAACAACCCCACATTTACGTAGCCAACTGGTTCTACGGGGCCTTCATCATTGCGGTTGCCCTGCTCCACGTGATCAACAACATCGCCATTCCCGTCTCGGCGATGAAGTCCTACTCCATCTACTCCGGGTCCATCGATGCCATGGTGCAGTGGTGGTACGGGCACAATGCGGTGGGCTTTTTCCTGACCGCAGGCTTCTTGGGCATGATGTATTACTACGTGCCGGTACAGGCCCAGCGCCCGGTCTATTCCTATCGTCTTTCCATTGTGCATTTCTGGGCCTTGATCGCCGTGTACATGTGGGCTGGCCCACATCACCTGCACTACTCTTCCCTGCCCGACTGGGCCCAGTCAGTGGGCATGGTATTTTCCATTGTGCTATTGGCGCCCAGCTGGGGCGGTATGATCAACGGCATGATGACCCTGTCCGGGGCCTGGCATAAGTTGCGCACGGATCCGATCATCCGCTTCATGATCGTCGCCCTCTCCTTCTACGGCATGAGCACCTTCGAAGGGCCGATGATGTCCATCAAGACCGTCAACGCGCTCAGTCACAATACCGACTGGACCATCGGCCATGTACATTCCGGTGCGCTCGGCTGGGTGGCCATGATCACCATCGGCGCTATCTACGTGATGATTCCCCGCTTGTTTGATCGCAAGCAGATGTACTCCATCGGCTGGATCAATGCCCACTTCTGGCTAAGCACCATCGGTACGGTGCTGTACATCGCTTCCATGTGGGTATCCGGGATCATGCAGGGCCTGATGTGGCGGGCAGTGAATACGGACGGCACTCTCACCTACAACTTCGTGCAGGAGCTGGTAGAACGGCAACCGTTCTACGCCATCCGCCTGCTCGGCGGGGTGGTTTTCTTCGCCGGCATGGTGCTGATGGCTTTCAACGTCTACAAGACCATCGTTGCCGAACGTGATACCCATGGCGACGACAACGTGCTGCAGGCTGCCTGAGGAGACCGACATGTCCAATGCCCATGAAAGAGTGGAAAAGAATGTCGGCCTGATGATCGTGCTGACATTGATTGCGGTGAGCTTTGGTGGCCTGGCGGAAATCGTACCGTTGTTCTGGCAGAAGGCCACAACCGAGCCGCTGGAAAGTCTGGAGCCTTACACGGCCCTGGAAATGGAAGGTCGCGACATCTATATCCGTGAAGGCTGCCACGTCTGCCACACGCAGATGGTGCGCCCCCTACGCGCGGAAACCGAACGCTATGGTGCCTACTCCGTGGCCGGCGAAGATGTCTGGGAGCACCCGTTCCTGTGGGGCTCCAAACGTACCGGGCCGGATCTTGCCCGCGTCGGGCTGCGTCCGATCACCGAGCAATGGCACCGCGAACATCTGCGTGATCCGCGCCAGGTGGTACCGGAATCCAATATGCCTGCCTATCCCTGGCTGCAGAAAAATCTCGTGGACTGGACCACCACGGAGCGCAAGCTGCGGGTGTTCAAGGATACCTTCGGTGTGCCCTACAGTGATCAGGACATCGCCGAACAGTTGAACAAGATCGAGGGTGAGTGGGCCAACGCCACCGAAGAAGATGCCCTGGTGGCCTATCTGCTTTCCCTGGGCCAGGAACGTAAGGAGGTAGCACAATGAATTTTCAAGCCCTGTTTACGCTGGTCTTTTTTGTCGCCTTTATTGCGATGACGATCTGGGTGTACCGGCCCAGCCGCAAGAAGGACTACGAAAAACTCTCACACATGGCCCTTGAGGCTGATCGCCGCAAAGAGAGGGATGAGCAATGAGTGATTTCTGGAGCTGGTTCATCATCATTATCGTTGCCATCAATCTGCTCGGCTGTGCGGGCCTGTTGTTGTGGAACAATCAGATCTCTCCGGAGGAAGCGGCCAAGGAAACCACCGGCCACAGCTTTGACGGGATTCAGGAACGCAATGCCCCGCTTCCGCGCTGGTGGCTGTTCCTGTTCATCGGCACATTGATCTTTGCATGTGTTTATCTGGTGCTCTACCCCGGTCTTGGCAAGTTCCCCGGGGTGCTGAACTGGAGCAGTACGCTCCAGTACGAAAAGGAGGTTGCCCTGGTTGCACGGCAGACCGACCCGCTGTTTGAGCAGTTTGCCAAAGTGCCTGTGGATGAACTGATCGGGTACCCGGAGGCTTTGGCCGTCGGTGGTCGTCTGTTTGCCAACAATTGCGCCATTTGTCATGGCTCGGATGCCCGCGGTGCCAAAGGCTACCCGAACCTGGCGGATGATGACTGGCTGTATGGCGGTGAACCCAAGCAGATTATTACCAGTATTGCCCAGGGGCGCACAGGCATGATGCCGCCCATGGCCGCAGCTATCGGTAATACCGACAAGGCCGTGCGCGACATGGCCATCTATGTGCAAAGCCTGAGCCGACCGGATCTGGCCAAGGATGCGGAAAAGGCTGCTGCCATCGAGCGGGCGCAGCCAAAGTTTGCGATCTGTGCTGCGTGTCATGGGCAGGATGGCAAAGGGATTCAGGCCATGGGGGCGCCCAATCTGACTGACACCACCTGGCTTTACGGTCCGCGTCTGGAGGATATCGAAACCACTATTCGTGAAGGACGCAAAGGAGAAATGCCCAAGCATGAAAATCTGCTCAGCAAAGAGAAAATTCATGTCATTGCGGCCTACGTTTACAGTCTGTCCAACAAGCCAGCACCGTAACCCCAGGGCCATTGTCGCAGCCTGCAAAAGGCTGCGACAGGCCGATTCGGCGGATCACGCCAGCAGTCTTCGAGGTGCGTAATGAGTGAGCGCGACCGCATTAAAACCGTTGATGACAGCCCGGAAGCACAGGGCCCTATCAGCCTCTATGCCAAGCGTAAGCGGATCCAGGTAAAATCCATCACCGGCCGTTTTCAGCGCATTCGCGATTTCAGCATTATCAGCACCATGGGGCTTTATCTTGCCCTGCCCTGGGTTCGCTGGGATGGGCAGCAAGCGGTTCTCTTTGACCTGCCCAACCGGCAGTTTCATATTTTTGGCCTGACTCTCTGGCCGCAGGATTTCCTGTTTCTTTCATGGGCGCTGATCATTGCCGCGTTCGCCCTGTTTTTTTTCACGGTTCTGGCCGGGCGGGTCTATTGCGGGTATGTCTGCCCGCAGACTACCTGGACCCGCTTTTTCCAGTGGATCGAACAACTCTTTGAAGGCGACCGGCATAGTCGAATGAAGATGGACGAGGCCCCCTGGTCCATGAGCAAGGTGCTCCGCCGTGGCAGTAAACATGTGATGTGGCTGGTGCTGGCCTTTCTTACTGGCCTCACCTTTGTCGGCTATTTCTCACCCATTACCGATCTGACCATCCGTATTTTCAGTTTTGAATGGGGTGGCTGGGAATTATTCTGGGTCGGGTTCTTTACCGTAGCCACCTACATGAACGCCGGGTTTATGCGCGAGCAGGTGTGCTTGTATATGTGCCCCTATGCCCGATTCCAGAGCGTCATGTTTGATCGCGAAACCCTCATCGTTTCCTATGATGAAAACCGCGGTGAACCCCGTGGCCGTGGCAGCAAGAAGCGACAACAGGGCACGCAGGCGGTGGAAAAAGGTGACTGCATTGATTGTGGTCTGTGTGTGCAGGTCTGTCCTACCGGCATCGATATCCGCGACGGTCTTCAGTACGAATGTATTACCTGTGCGGCCTGCATCGATGCCTGCGACGATGTCATGGATCACATTGACAAGCCCCGGGGTTTGATCCGCTACACTACCGAGAATGCACTGGAGGGCAAGAAATCCCGGGTGCTGCGCCCCCGGTTGATTGGTTATGGCATTGTCCTGCTGGCCATGGCTACCCTGTTCATGGTCACGCTCTATAACCGTGTGCCCTTGCAGGTAGATGTACTGCGTGATCGCAATCAGCTTTTCCGGGTTGCCAGTAGCGGTCGTGTGGAGAATGTCTATCGCCTGGAAATTCTGAACAAGGGCCAGGGCACCCATCGTTATACACTGAGTCTGGAAGGCCCTGAGGGGCTGCGCATGGATAACCGCACTGAGTTTACCATTCAGCCCGGGCAGCACCTGTCGTTGCCGGTGACGGTGAGTTATGACCCCTACGAGGTGGAAATGCAGTCATCCACCATCTGGTTTTCAGTAAGGTCACTGGACGACCCGGACCTGGAGAAACAGCATGAATCCCGTTTCATCACCCCACGTCGATGACCGGCCCTGGTATCGCTACCCGCTGCTATGGCTGGCCATTCTGTTGCCTGCCAGTTCGGTGATTGCCGGCCTGACCACCCTTTATATTGCCGTCATTAATGCAGACAGTCCCGTGGTCGATGAGTGGTACAAGGAAGGCCGTGGCATTAACCGGTCCGTAGAGCAGGAACAGATTGCCGCTCGCCTGGGCATTGGTCTTGTGCTGTCACAGGTGGGCGCCAGCGTTCAGGCAAGACTGACCAGTGATGCAGGAATCCCAGCGCCAGACGTTATTACCGTGGCGCTGCGTCACCCCACCCTCAAGGAAAAGGATGTGTTGCTGACACTCCATCATCAGGGCGATGGTGTTTTCCGTAGCGACGAAACCCTTCCCTCATCTGGCCGATTTATCGCTACCGCATCCACGCCCGAGGGGCACTGGCGTCTTTACCAGAGCGGCAGCATTGAAGACGGTACGGTGCGCCTGGGGCACGTTACCACGCCATGAACCAGAGCCTCGCCCCACCCTGCTGGCACTGCGGGCAACCTGCACCGGCTGGCGCTTTCTCCGCCCGTACCCCTGAGGGAAGCCGTGATGCCTGCTGCCCGGGATGTGCTGCGGCCATCGAAACAATTTATGGGATGGGACTGGATGACTACTACCGGATTCGACAGGACGAAGCACCCGCGCCGGATGCGCGTCGTGCAGAACTGGATCTGGCACTGTTCGAGATCCCCGATCTGCTGGCGCCCCACTGTACCCCGCTGCCTGACGGCGAACGTCTGCAGCTGCAACTCAGCGGCCTGACCTGCGCAGCCTGCAGTTGGTTAATCGAGAAAGCCCTGTCCACACAACCGGGGGTCAGCCGCGCCAGCGTCAATCTGGCAGGCATGACACTGACGGTGGACTACCAGGGGATACCGCAAGCCCGGGAAACCGCCCGCCGCATCCAGCAGCTGGGCTATGGCGTGAGCCTGCCCGGTGATCCTGCCACCACCGCTGCAAACCGCCGCGAGCACAAGCGTCTGCTGGGCAGGTTGATACTGGCCGGACTGGGCGCAATGCAGGCCATGATGTACTCAATGGCCCTCTATATCGGCGTCTTTGATGGCTCGGATGCGGTGTACGAATGGGTGTTCCGCCTGGCCAGCTTTTTTGTCGCAACACCAGTGGTCTTCTATGCTGGCTGGCCGTTCTTTCAAGGTGCATGGCGAGGGTTGCGTAATCGCAACCTGACCATGGACACCCCTATCGCCCTGGCGCTGTTTCTGGCCTGGGGCGGCAGCCTGGTCGCCATGTTCACCGGCGGCAGCCACGTTTACTTCGATTCGGCCGCCATGTTCGTTTTCTTTCTGTTGATCAGTCGTTGGCTGGAGCACCGCCAGCGCCAGGCCATCCATGCCGGCTATGCGAGACTTGGCGACACCCTGCCCCGTGCGGTCCGGCGACTCAGTAATGATCAGCCGCAATGGGTCAGTCTCAGGCAGGTGATCGCCGGCGACCGATTGCTGTTAATCCAGGGTGATGTGGTGCCGGTGGATGGCCGTATCATCGACGGCCAGGGCACCTTCGATGAAGCAGCGCTGACCGGTGAATCGATGCCCATATGCCGGGGCCTCAATTCTCGTCTGGTGGCCGGAGCTCGGCTGCAGGAAGGCTCAATCACCCTGCAGGCAGAGTGCGCCGCAGACCATAGCCAGATTGCCAGAATCGCTGAACAGGTGGAGCTGGCGAGCCGGGAGCGGCTTGATGTGATCCGTGACTGGCACCGCATCGCCCCACTTTTTACCGCTGCGGTTCTTCTGCTGGCTGCCTTTACATTGCTATGGCACTGGCCGGACGGGCCTGGCGAGGCTTTTGATCACACTCTGGCGGTACTGGTGATCACCTGCCCATGCGCGCTGGCGCTGGCTGTGCCTCTGACTCTCTCGGCGACCCTGGGCACGGCGCTGCGTGAAGGGGTGCTGGTAGCATCACCTCGCCAACTGCTGCGACTGCCGAAGATTGGCGGCGTGCTCTTCGATAAAACCGGCACGCTGACGCTGGGACGTTTCTCGTTGATAGATACCCAGGTTGTCGGTGAAGGGCAAAAAGCCGATCTGCTTGCCATTGTCTCCGCGCTGGAATGGAACAACCCTCACCCGCTGGCCCAGGCCTTTCGTGACATTGCGCGCAACCCGCAAATGACTGACATTCTGCCGGATGGGAATGGTATCACCGGCATCCTGTATGGGCAGGAATGGCGCATCAGTGGCGCAGCGATGCAGGCTCGTCCCGGCACAACCTGTCTGCAGCTGAGCCGTAACGGCGCCGTGCAGCTGTATTTGTGGCTGCAGGACAGCATTCGCGAAGAAAGCGCAGCGATAACACAGGCGCTTCAACAGCAAGGGTTGGCTGTACGCATGGCAACCGGCGACAACCATGCCGCCGCCGAGCCAGTGGCCCGCGCGTTGTCTCTGGAGGAGTGGCGTGCCGGCATGCAGCCCGCTGACAAGGCCCGCTGGCTTGAGGAGTTGCAGTCGACCACGGCGCAAATGATGGTGGGTGACGGCATCAATGATGCCCAGGCCATGTTGGCGGCGGATGTATCCGTGGCCACCGCCAACGCCACCAGCCTGGCGCAACGGGCTGCAGGACTGTACCTGCTCAAGGATAACCTGGAGGCGATTCCGGCTCTGCCAGCCCTTGCCAGGCGCTGCCGGCGCACTATTCGCCAGAATCTCACCTGGGCCCTGCTCTATAATGTATTGGCGGTGCCCTTTGCTGTTGCCGGGTGGATTCCGCCCTGGGCTGCGGCTATAGGCATGTCTGCCAGCTCACTGCTGGTCACCCTCAACGCGACGCGAGTTACCCGATGGAAATCGTCCTCCTCCTGATTCCACTGGCATTGCTGTTCCTGGCCGGGGCGATCTGGGCCCTGTTCTGGGCCCTGCGCAAGGATCAGTTTGATGATCTGGACAACGCTTCCTGGCGGGTGGTGTTCGAAGACCGTGAACAGCGCAAAGGTCGCCCGGACAAGAGCAAAGAGGCTGCAGATAACGAAGACGAGCGGACCACATGATGTCACAGAGCCCCGCAGCCCTGCCGACTCTGCTTACCAGCGCGGCTTTGCTGGCGTCTGCCGGCAGCGTCCATTGTATCGGCATGTGCGGAGGTATCAGCAGCGCGCTCACCTTCTCGATCCCGGAATCGCGCCGTCAAGGTAAGTCGCTGTGGGGATGGCAGCTACTCTTCGGTATTGGCAGGGTGACGACCTATATGGTGCTTGGCGCCCTGGCAGGAATGCTGGGCAAGGCCCTGCTGGACTGGCTTCCTGGTCCCTCTATGGCCATCGGGCTGAGCCTGTCCGGCGTTTTGATGCTGCTGCTCAGCGGTTATCTGCTCGGGCAAGGTGTGTGGCTGAAAAAACTGGAGGGCATAGGGGCGGGGCTGTGGCGTCGATTACAGCCCCTGACCCGGCGGCTACTCCCGGTGGATCGCCCGCTAAAAGCGCTGGCGCTGGGCGGGTTATGGGGCCTGTTGCCCTGTGGCCTGATTTATACCGCCCTGGCTCTTGCCGTTACGTCTGGCAGCGCGTTGGCTGGCGCCCTGGTGATGCTGGTCTTCGGTGTAGTGACCGTAATCCCGGTGGCAATTACCGGCGTGATCGCCTCCCGGCTGCAGCATTTCCGAAACGGTATCTGGCCGAAAGTGGCGGCATCACTGACGTTTCTGCTGGCGTTGGTATTCTTCTGGCAGGCCTGGTCCATGAGCCAAATGCCGCATCATGGACACCATGGTGCTGTTGATGAAAACACACAAAGGCATCACCATCAGCCGGAGACTTGATCCAGGTCAACACAGTCAATTCAGGGCCCGCAATAATAGAGGAAATCACTTAACCGGAGAGCGGGTGTGGCTACCTGGGACAAAACATTGATCAGCCGGTATGGCGGTCCCGGACCGCGCTACACGTCTTACCCTCCTGCTCCCCAGTTTCACGAGGAAGTCAGCGAATCGGATTATGCCGAGGCCATTGACGCCGGTAATGCCGCTCGCCGGCCGCTGTCGCTGTATGTGCACATTCCGTTCTGCAGCACCGTCTGCTATTACTGTGCCTGCAACCGGGTTGTCACCGCCAATCACGGCAGAGCGGCGGAATACCTGAAACGTCTGAAGCAGGAAATCGGCCTGCGCGCTGAACAGGTAGACAGCCAAAGGCCGGTCACCCAGATTCACTGGGGCGGCGGCACCCCCACCTTTCTCAGCGATGCCCAGATTACCGAGCTGGTCTATTACATGGCCCGGCACTTCACCTTGCGTGAAGATGACCGTGGTGATTATGCCATCGAAATTGATCCACGCACCGTAGACCAGGCCCGCCTGGGGCTACTGCGGGGCCTGGGCTTCAATCGCATCAGCCTCGGGGTTCAGGACCTGGATTTGCGGGTGCAGCAGGCGGTCAATCGAGTCCAGCCCTATGAGATGATTCGTGAGACCATGGGCTGGGCGCGGGACTTTGGCTTCAAATCCATCAACACCGATCTGATTTATGGCCTGCCCTGGCAGTCTGAATCGAGCCTCGCCCGGACAATCGAGCAAATTGCTGAGCTGCGCCCCGAGCGAATTTCGCTGTACAACTATGCTCACCTGCCTGCGCGTTTCAAAATTCAGCGGCAAATACCGGATATGGCCTTGCCCAGCCCGGAAGAAAAGCTGTCCATGTTTGTGCGTGCCGGGCGCATTCTTCAGGATGCCGGGTATACCTTTATTGGCATGGATCACTTTGCTCTGGAAAGCGACGAGATTGCCGTCGCCCAACGCAACGGGCTTCTGCATCGGAATTTTCAGGGCTACACCCTCCACGGGGATGCGGATTTGCTGGGCTTCGGGGTCAGTGCCATCAGCCAGATCGGCAATCTTTATGCCCAGAACATGAAATCATTAAGTCAGTGGTCCGATGCCATTGATCAGGCCCGGTCCACCATTGAGCAGGGCTATCTCCTCAACCGGGATGATCAGATGCGCCGGGACCTGATAATGCGCCTGCTGTGCGACCTATACGTGGACATGAATCTGTTCAGTGAGCAGTGGCAAATCAATTTCCCGGACTACTTCGTGGATGCCCTGGCCGCCTGGGTGGAATTTGAGGATCAGGGCCTTGTGCGTGTGGACAAGCAGCGACTGGTAATCACCGAGCAGGGCCGGCTGGTAAGCCGGGCCCTGGTGATGCCTTTTGATCGCTATACCCAGAGCGAGGCCATAAATCGCTTCAGCCGCATTATTTGAACCTTGTTCGCTTGTTGTTCGCCCTACCCTATACTGTAAGGTGAAATTTGCATTACGCAGCTATTAACCGGAGACGCATCGTGTCCCAACATGTTTCCTGCAATGATTGCAGCCTGAGTCCCGTCTGCCTCCCCCTGGCAGTGGCGCCGGCACAGCTCGATGAGCTGGATCGCATCATTCACCGGGGCCGCCCTCTGAAGCGCGGTGAGCATCTGTATCGTGCAGCAGATGATTTTCAGGCCGTCTATGCGGTTCGTTCTGGCGCGCTGAAGACCTACGTTCTCAGCGATGAAGGCGACGAACAGGTCACCGGCTTTTATCTGCCCGGTGAAGTACTGGGTATGGATGGCATCAGCACCGCGCACCATGTGTCCAATGCCAAGGCCCTGGAAACCGCTACCGTCTGCGAGATCCCCTTCTCGAAGCTGGAAACGCTCTCCCAGCGTATTCCTTCGCTGCAGCATCATTTCTTCAGCTTGATGAGTAATGAAATCCGCTCTGACCGTGAGCTTCACATGCTGCTAAGCAAGAAAAATGCCGATGACCGGGTGGCTTCATTGCTACTTTCCATGTCAGCTCGCCATCAGCGACGCGGGCTCAGTGAGCGGGCGTTCCGCCTGCCCATGTCCCGCTATGACATCGCCAACTATCTAGGCCTGGCGGTGGAAACCGTCAGCCGTATCTTTACCCGGTTTCAACAGAATGAATGGCTGCGCGTAGAAGGTCGTGAAGTGGAAATTCTGGATCGGGGCAGCCTTTGCGGCGAACGGCAGAGCCTGGAGGCCAGTCTGTGAGCACCCCCATTCTGGCCATTCTCGACAGTGACCTGAAGGCACCCCAGCCAGCGCTACACAAGGCTCAACAAATCGCTGATGCCAGGCAGGTGCCGCTGCATGTCCTGGTCAATGCCTATTCCTCGGCCATGGTACGTGCCGTTGGCGTTGATCAGGAGCGCCAGAACGCCGCCCGGGCACAGATCCATAAAGCCTGGCAGAAGCGCATCGGCGAATTGACGGACAGAGATGACTGCGAGCTTTCCATTCTCTGGCAAAAAGACAGCATGGCGGCCCTGCGCGACAGCATCCTTGTCCTGGGGCCTGCCATGGTCGTAGTGCATACCAGCGAAGAGGGTGTGCTGCGCCGGCATCTATTTACGCCCCGGGACTGGCAACTGATCCGCAAGGCACCTTGCCCGGTACTGTGCGTGCATGGTCACCAGTGGGCGTCATCACCGAAAATACTGGCCGCCCTTGACCCGGGCAGCGAAGAGCAGCCGAATGATCCACTTGCGATCAGGGTGCTGGATGCCGCTCGCCAGTTTGCCAGCAATGTAGCCGGTGCCTTGCAAGCCTGCCATGTAATGGATGAGGTGGACGACAGCCTGATTCTTCTGGTGGGTGAGGCGATCCCTGATTACAGCGGTGGCATGGAAAAGGTACGTGAGTTCTACCGTGAGCGCTTTCTGAAGTTCGGTGCCGCCCAGGGCCTCGATCAGGATCAAATGACAACCCTCAGCGGGCCGGTGGCGCCAACACTGGCGACATATTGTGAAGAACAGAACATGGATGTGCTGGTGGTGGGCACTGTGCACCGCAACCTGCCGGAGAGGCTGTTGCTAGGCGCCACCGCAGAGTCCGTGATTACCCGTGCCAGCACCGATGTGCTGGTGATCAAACCCGAGGGCTTCCAGAGTCCCTGGCAAGCCTGATTAAGGAGAACCACGCAATGACAGACAAGAAGGACTTTGCCGACAACATTCGCCAGAAGCTGGAAGACTGGGATTATCAGCTGGATCGCCTCACTGCCCGGCTGGGAGACAAGCGTGAAGAGTGGCGCGAGGAAGCCAAGCAGAAAATTGCCGAGATTCAGGATCGTCGCGATGAGCTGGAAGCGAAACTGGAAAAACTGGAATCCCACGGTGAAGATGCCTGGGATGACATCAAGGCGGGCGTGGAACTGGCCTGGGATGGTCTGAAAACCGGCTTGCTTGCCGCCCGTAGCGAATTCGAAGACAGAGACTAAATTACCTTGGGAGCGTCGCTGGCGGCGCGATGACGGAGGCAAGCAACGGCATTTCCACCGCAGAGGCCACAAAGAAACCCATCCTTGTCCTCGGGATTCTCTGTGCCCTCTGCGTTTAGGGCCTTTGATTACACCCGCAGCGGCACTATTGCTGCTCTTGCCGTCTGAATACCGGTTTGTCCGCTGTGGACTCCTCCGCGCAGAAGCGATAACCCGCCACATCGAAATTCTTAAGTTTCAACGGGTCCTTGATGCCCTTCTTGATGATCCAGGCCGCCATCAGCCCCCGGGCCTTCTTGGCGTAAAAGCTGATCACCTTGTACTTGCCGTTTTTCTCATCCTGGAATACCGGTTCAATGATGCGGCCATCAATGCGATTCTTCTTCACGGATTTGAAGTACTCATTGGACGCCAGATTGACCAGCACGTCGGTTTTTGCCGCTTTCATATCCTTGCTTAGTTGTTCGGTGATAATGTCGCCCCAGAACGTGTAAAGATCCTTGCCCCGAGGGTTATCCAGCTTGGTGCCCATTTCCAGCCGGTATGGCTGCATCAAATCCAGTGGCCGCAACACACCATACAGTCCTGACAACATGCGGAAACGACCCTGGGCGTCCTTGAGCTGGTTTTCGGTGAATGTCTCAATGTCCAGGCCGGTGTAGACATCACCCTTGAAGGCAAACGCGGCGGGCCGGGCATTGCTCTTGCTGAAAGGGCGTTGCCACTGGGCAAAGCGCTCCACGTTCAAATGGGCAATCTTGTCACTCACGCTCATCAGGCTGCTGACATCCGCCGGGGAAAGCTGGCGAGCCCGTTCGATCAACACTTCGCTGTCATCCAGCAAACGGGGCTGGGTGGTTTTCAGCGTTGGCAATTCGCTCTCGTAATCCAGGGTTTTTGCCGGCGACACAACAATCAGCATGGCCTTCTCCTTTACATATGGCTCCGGGGATTATATGAATCAGGAGGAGTGAGGTCTGCAATTCAGGAGAATAAATGCGCCTATTACTGGTATTGACTGTCATTATCGCGGTTACCGTTCTGCTGTGGGGTAGCTGGCAATGGGGCCGTCGACCTTTCTATCTGGTGCTAAGCCTGGTGTTGACGGGCCTCATCGTTCTTGGCGTCGGTGTCTGGCATGGCGGCCGGGATGACCAAGTGCGTCTCCCGCCGGACGGTATTGTGGTGACATTGAAAGAAAGTCTTGCCTCCGAATCCGGCGTGCGCCTGACCGGCAACCTGGATAATCGTAGTGAAATGAATGTGGCGGCGGTAACACTCCAGGCCCGTGCCCTGTCCTGCCCGGAGACAGAGAACGAATGCACGGTGATTTACCAGCAGCCTATTGATCTGCAGATGTACGTTCCTGCCGGTCAGGATTACCCCTTTGCTGTGGTAAGCCGCCACCCGCCCGAAAACACCCCGGTGGATCGCTGGGAACTGGGCGTGATCGACAAGCTGGCTTACCCGAAAAAGTAGTGGGCAGCCCCCGGACTGGCATCCTGGCGGGCGAATCGTCACAATGCGGCCTCCAAACTCCCAGGAGTCACTATGGCATCACTGATTGCCGGCCAGCTCACCCCCATTGGCGACCATGCCTGGCGGGTTCTGGCGCGTAACCCGGGCATGATGACCGGGCCAGGCACTAACAGTTATCTGTTTGGCAAGGATAGCCTGACTGTCATTGATCCCGGCCCCGAGGATCAGGAACACCTGCAGGCACTCCTGCAGGCTGCCCACACCCTGGGAAAACCCATCGACCAGGTCCTGGTTACCCATACCCATCGAGACCATTCTCCCGGCGCTCTGGCGTTGGTGGCAGCCACCGGGGCTCGTTGTCTAGGCCCCTCAGTACCCGATGACGGCCTGCAAGATGAGAGCTGGCAGTCAGACCGTCTGTTGGGCGAGGGAGACCGGGTGGATTGCGGCGGCGTTTCGCTACAGGTGATCGAGACCCCTGGCCATGTGGGCAATCATTTGTGCTACCTCAGTGATGATGGCCTGCTGTTTACCGGCGATCACCTGATCCAGGGCTCAACGGTCGTGATCGCCCCACCCTCCGGTTCCATGCAGGCTTACTTTGCGTCCCTGCGCAAACTGCAGCAGCGCGGTATTACGATGATGGCTCCTGGCCATGGCGATGTGATCAGCGATCCGGAAGAGACCCTCAGCCATACCCTGGCGCACCGACAGAAACGTGAAGACAAGGTACTGGACGCCCTGTCGGGCGACCCGCAAACCCTGGGCGTACTGGTGAAGGCGGTCTACGACGACGTGCCGGAATTCCTGCACGGTGTGGCCCAGCTCTCCCTGCAGGCCCACCTGATCAAGCTGGGCGAAGACGGCAAAGCCGAGGAAGCCGATCAGGGTTGGCACAGAACCTGATTGCGCCAGGGAAGCGAGTGTCGAGAGGCAAAAGCAAACCAGCGCTACGGTTTTGGTTTTCGCGAATTCTTACTCGCTTCCTGCTACGTCCATTCGCATCTCAAGCGATGCTCCTACAGGTGCTCCGCCGAAGGCGGTTTTCGCGGTTAACTATGCACCGTTAACTGCCCTTCACAACCACCCTTTACGCTTGAAAAACCAGTAAGGCGTCATGCCGGATAGCAGCATCAGACAGATCGCCATGGGATAGCCATAAGCCATATCCAGTTCCGGCATGATCTCGAAGTTCATGCCATAGATGCTGGCAATCATGGTGGGCGGCAGGAATACCACGGCAGCGATGGAAAAGATCTTGATGATCTGGTTCTGCTGGATGTTGATGAACCCCTGCGCTGCATCCATCAGGAAGTTGATCTTGTCGAACAGGAAGGTGGTGTGCGACATCAATGTGTCCAGATCATGCTGCACCTCGGCACAGGTGCGGCGCCGCACCTTGTCGGTACGAACGTAACGTTGAATGAAGGAAATGGAGCGCTGGGTATCCATCAGGCACAGGCGAATCTTGCCGTTGGTATCCTCCAGTCGGGCCAGCTTCTCGATATCCTCTTCCAGCTCACCGTTTTCCTCTTCCAGTACGCTGTAACCCACCTGCTCCAGGTCACGGTGCACATCCTCCAGGGCATCGGCCAGGTTTTCCACTTTCTGCTCCAGAATGCTCAGCAGGATATCAATGGGCTGCTGGGCCTTTACCCAGCCGCGACGTACACGCAAGCGCAGCAGCCGGAAATCCGGCAAACGGGAGTCGCGGAATGACAGTAGCCTCCCTTCCTGCACGACAAATGCTACCGTGGAAGTTCGGGCTCGCCCCTCGGACTGGAACAAGAACAGGGAATGGACATGCAGGCCCTGTTCATCGCTGAAGAAACGGGCCGAGGCTTCGATTTCCTCCATGTCATCGGAGGCCGGCAGTTCCGCTTCCAGAAATTGCTGCACAAGCTCCCGCTCACTCTCTTCCGAATCCACCAGGTCAATCCAGCTGGCATCCTCGGCCAGGGTGGGCAGAATGCTTTCCGTGTCCTTTTCACGCAGAACACCGTTTTCGATGCGGAAGATATGCAGCATGATGTTTTCCTAATCAACATTGCCGGCAAGTCGCCGGCAGCAATTTGATAAAGCACGACGCTTATGACTGTCAACGATTCCCGAGCCAGGGCCCGGGAAAAAGAACCGCAATTGATAACACTGGCCGGCGAGGCCCGGCTCTGGCTATGGCATGACGCCCTGCCCGCTGCGCTGAGCCGGTCGCTGCAGGCGACATTGAATAGCCAGCTGGACTGGCAGCAGCCACGAATACAGGTGTTCGGCCGTTATCATACCGTACCACGTCTCACCGCCTGGCATGGTGATGCGGGCATTCCCTACCGCTACTCCGGTCATCAGCATGTGGCCGAGGGTTGGCCTGACGCCCTGTTGCCCGTGCGCGATACCGTCAGTGAGCTCTGCGGACATCATTTTAACTCGGTATTGGCCAATCGTTATCGAAACGGCAAGGACTGCATGGGCTATCACAGTGACGACGAACCGGAATTGGGGGCGGAACCCTGGATTGCGTCCTACAGCCTTGGCGCCGAAAGGGATTTCGTGTTTCGGCCCCGTGACAGCACGCGGCAGTGCTTCTCGCTTGCCCTGCCCGACAACAGCCTGTTGCTGATGAGCCCGCAAGTGCAGCAGCAATTTCAGCATGCCTTACCGCGTCGGCAACGGGTTCAAGCTGAGCGGCTCAATCTCACCTTTCGCCGGATCCTCACGACCGGTCAGCCCCAGAACGCATAACTGAGCAAGATCGCGGCAATCAGCCCCGCTGCATCCGCCGCCAGGCCGCACCACAAGGCGTATCGGAAATCGCGAATGCCCACGCTGCCAAAATACACAGCCAGGACATAGAAAGTGGTTTCGGTGGACCCCTGCATGACCGCAGCCATCCGCGCCGCCAGGGAATCCACACCCTGGGTCTGCATCACATCCACCATGGCTGCCCGAGCCCCGGAGCCGCTGAGGGGTTTGAGGAACGCCACCGGTAGCGCGTCCACAAAACGGGTATCCCAACCAATGGTGGCGGCCCCGAAGCGGATGCCGTCCAGAAACAGGTCCAGCACCCCGCCGGCTCTTAGCATGGCGATAGCCGCCAGCATGGCCACCAGGTAGGGAATCAGGCGTACCGCCAGGGCAAAGCCCTCCTTGGCGCCTTCAACAAATGTGTCGTAGCTATCCACACCGCCGCGCCAGGCGGCAATGAAGAAGGCGCTCAATACCAGCAACAGAATGCCGTTACCGAGCAGACTTGAGAGGGTATTGGCCAGCTCCGTGGGCGCCAGCCACACCACGATGCCCAGTGCCGCCAATATGCTCAGCCACAGCCCGGCCACTACCAGCAACAGCGGGTCACGCAGAGAGATACGCTGCACCCGGGCGGTGACCAGAATGCCCACCAGGGTGGATATGGTGGTCGCCATCAGTAGCGGCAGGTAGACCGCCGCCGGGTCGTTGGCGCCCTGCTGGGCTCGGAACAACAGCACGGTTACCGGTACCAGGGTGACCGACGATGTGTTGAGCACCAGGAACATGATCTGGCTATCCGTGGCCCGTGTCGGCTGCGGATTGCCTTCCTGCAGGCGTTCCATGGCCTTGAGCCCAAGCGGTGTGGCGGCATTGTCCAGGCCCAGCATGTTGGCAGCCAGATTCATGGAAACCGGTGCGGATGCTTCGGGAGTGCGCCGGACTCCTGGCATCAAGCGAGCGAGAACCGGCTCAACCCATGACGACAACCGGGCGGCCAGGTTGCTGGCTTCGGCCATCTTGAACAGCCCGCTCCAAAGTGCGAGCACCCCGATCAGCCCCAGGCTCACCTCCACGGCCAGGTCGGCTGCCGACCAGAGGGCATTGATTAAACGGCCCGGAGCCGCCATATCTCCACCGATAAGCTGTATCACCGCTCCGGCGATACCCGCAAGGAAAAACAGGCTGAACAGTCTGTGCAAAGCATCCCCCGTGCGCTAGGGTCTTGTTTGAATTGCTGGAAACCGTGATTGAGAGACTTGTCTGACCGTGCAACTTCGCGCACTCAGAATAGTCTACAGGTTATAGCAACCGTGAATGACCGCCTACGGGCGGTCGTCTATACTGCAGGTAAATCGTTTGAGAAACAGCATGTCACTAGTTCGTAAACTCTTTCCCCTGGCGCTGGCACTTGTCCTGCTTGGGGGCGCCATTCAGGGAGTGAGTGGTCTTCGTTCCGAGCCGGAGGTTCAGGGTAACCTGAAGCCCACCAGCAATCAGCTGGATGCCGCCGAGGAAATTGCCGCAAAACTGAAGCATCATTACCGGCAACTCGAGTTTGACGACACTCTTTCAAGCCAAGTCCTGGATAGTTATCTCAAGGATCTGGACCCAAATCGCCAGTATTTCCTGGCCACGGACATTCGAGAATTCGAGCGTTACCGAGACCAGCTGGATGACCAGCTGAGCCGGGGGCAACTGGAAGCCGGCTACACCATCTTTAACCGTTTCCAGCAACGTCTGGAAGCGCGGCTGAGCAAGCTACTCGACACCATTGAGAATGACCTGGAGTCGCTGACCTTTGAGGGTGAGGAATCCGTGTTGGTGGACCGTGAAGATGCGCCTTGGGCTGCCGACGAGGCAGCACTGGATGCTATCTGGCACCGACAGCTGAAAAATGCCGTCCTGTCCATGCGCCTCAATGACAGTTCCCTGGAGGATATTCGTACCCGCCTGACTCGCCGCTATGAGAGCCAGCTCAAACGTATCAGCCAGAACACTCCGGAAGATGTCTTTCAGGTTTACATCAATGCACTGACACAAACCTTTGATCCCCACACCACCTATTTCACACCGCATAACTCGGAGAACTTCGACATCAGCATGAGCCGCTCCCTGGAAGGTATCGGCGCAGTTCTACAGTACGAAGACGGTTATACCAAAGTGGTACGCCTGGTCCCCGGCGGCCCGGCGGCAAAAAGCGGCCAGCTGAAACCAGCAGACCGGATCGTGGGTGTTTCCCAGGATGACCAAGCTCCGGAACCAGTAATCGGTCTGCGCCTGGACGAAGTGGTGGACCAGATCCGTGGCCCCAAGGGCACCAAGGTGAATCTGGAAATCATTCCTGCCGGTAGTGCCAGTGAACACGATACCCGCACCATTACCATCGAGCGCAACAAGGTGGTATTGGAAGAACAGGCGGCCAAAAAGGACGTGATCACCGTCGAGCGCGATGGCGAGACCATGAAACTGGGCATCATCGAAATCCCGGCGTTTTATCTGGATTTTGCCGCCTTCCACCGCGGTGACCCCAACTACACCAGCACTACCAGTGACGTAGCCAAGCTGCTGGTTGAGCTGCGCAAGGAAAACATCGACGGACTGGTGATTGATCTGCGCAATAACGGTGGCGGCTCCCTGCTGGAGGTGAACAAGCTGGTCAGCCTGTTTATCAACCGGGGCCCCACCGTACAGGTGCGCGAGTCTAATGGCCGGGTCAGCATTGAGGGTGATAAATTCCCCGGTGTGCTCTACGCCGGCCCCATGGCGGTGATGGTCAATCGCTTCAGCGCTTCTGCCTCGGAAATCTTTGCCGGCGCAATGCAGGATTATGGCCGCGCCCTGATTGTCGGTGATCAGACCTACGGCAAAGGTACAGTGCAGACATTGCTGGATCTGAACCACGGCAAGCTTAAGATGACCAACGCCAAGTTCTATCGGGTATCCGGTTCCAGTAACCAGAACCTGGGCATCGTGCCCGACGTGGATATGCCATCGCTTATCGACAAGGACGAGGTGGGAGAAAGCTCGTTGCCCAATGCCCTGCCCTGGGATGAAATTGACTCGGCAAAATACCAGCGTGTCAGCGATATTGTCCCCTACCTGCCCCAGCTGCGGGAACAGCATTCCAGCCGCATCAACAAGGACCCGGAGTTCATTTACGTGGAATCCCTGCGCAGGTTGCTGGACGAGAACCGCAGCCGCACGGAGTTGTCCCTGAACGAAAAAAGTCGCACAGCCACACAAAAGGCGTTGGATCGCGAACGCCTTGCCATCGAAAACCAGCGCCGCAAATCCCGCGACGAAGAGCCGCTTGCCAGCATCAAGGAGCTGCGTGATCTGGAAGAGCAGCGGGCGCTGGACCCGGAAAGCGATGACGAATCCATTGATGAAGATCCGTACGTACGGGAAACCGGGGAAATTCTGGTGGACTACATGAATCTGATACGAGAAAACCAGGTGGCCCGCAAAGGCTAAATCGGGCCATCCCAACTACGGAAACAACAGGCGCAGCAACAAAAAAACCGGCTTTCGCCGGTTTTTTTGTTTTCAGGCCAGGGCTTTGAAGCCCCAGCGGGCCGGATCGTCTCCCAGACCTGCTTTCAAGGTTCGCTTGCCCAATCGATGATTCAAGTCTTCCAGGACCCGCTTGGCAGGATCCGGCAGGAACCGCACCCCGAGACTGGCGGCACTGACAGCCGTCTTCACCACCCGCACCGCAGTGGCAGCGGAAACGCTGCTATGGATATTCAGATCATCCGCGACTTTGTCGCCAATCAGGTAACGGCTGAAGCCCAGCAATACCTCATAGGACAGGTTGAACGGCGGTTTGCCGGCCATGTCCCGCAACAGGGCCTTGGCCAGTGATTCGCTGTCCGCCGTGGGTTCATACAGGTGCGAGGTCAACTGCATGGCAAGAATTTCCTGTTCTTCCAGGGTGGTTGTCAGCAAGGCGTCGTCGACACCAAGCAGGTACCCCGCATAACGCCAGAAATAATGCATGGATTCATGTTCGGTGCGGCTGATCTGCAGCCCCAATCGTTTGAGCCCCCTGACCACCATGAAATCGAACTCCAGAATGGTGCCGGCCATGTCCTCCTGATTGATGGGCAGATCATATCTGGCATTGTCCCAACGCGGATTATTGGCCAGGAACTGTCGCACTGCCGCGTGCAGCAGGCGTACCTCCATCAGGGTGCGATGCCCAAGGCTGCCGGGGCGAATGCCGTCGTCGCCAACGATGTTGTGGAGCATCTGCCCAGTTTCATAGATCCGTCGGGAAACATCTTTCTGCAAGCGTCCGGTGGCAACCAGTACCTGGGATGGCTTGTTGTGCGCATAACCTTCCACCAGGCTGGAACACATCAGCACAAGGCCCTGCAGTGCGCCATTGCGGCGGTACATGCGCCGGCCCAGCTCCATGGCGTCGAAATCAACCCACGATGGCACCGTATGGCAATGGTCTAGAAAAGCCAGGAAATCGCCACCCTCTTCCCTGGCCCGTCTTTCCACTTCCTCTAGCAAACCGGAAGGTCGGGTGAACTTGATTTTTGCCGCGCAGCGGTCCGCCAGCGGGTCCTGTACCTGGCGCCAGGCATTCAGTCGTTCATGGGAATAGCGGTCCCACCAGACCCGCTCACGGGGGCTCTGTGGTCCGCGCTCGAAGCGGGATATTTCCTGTGGTGTTGCCATGACTTACCTCGCATTTGTTACCACCTTAGAACTCGTGAGTTCTGTGGTAACGCTAGGCCAGCGAGGTGGGACGGTCAACACACTAAACAGTGAAATCTGTTACCCCTTCAATCAGGGTATTGATTAGCCACTGCGGTGCATCCAGGGGGAGATCATGACCTGCCTGAGGGTGGGATTTCATCGGCAGGTCCCAGGCCTGGGCAAGGCTCTGTGAGCAGGCAGGGCTGACCAGGCGGTCCCCTGCCCCGTTAATGATCAAAACAGGCACGCTTTCCGGTAAGGACGCTGGAGCTCGAAACCGCATGGCAGCGAGCAGCTGGCGCAGGCTGTTAATCAAAGAGACCGGCTGCTCGCGGGCATAGCCAGCCCAGGTTTCTGCCAGCTGATGAAGGAATTCGGGCTCACGCAGGTTTGAGGTAATTTCCAGAATGGCAGTTTCCTTGCGCAATCGGTCACGACCGAATACTGCATCACTTAGCAGGCGACGGTAATTGGCTGGGCGCAAGCGTCGCCAGAACGGGCTGTATCGGCTGGCACTGGTGTTGATCAAGCCCGCAAATGCCACATCGCCAGGTGCCTGACACAACCATTGCACCGCCACCATGCCGCCCAGTGACAAGGCTACCAGATGGTAAGGACCCTGATGTCCCTGTTTGACCAGCTGATCGCGCAGATGGGCCACCATGGCGGCAACCCGAGTCGGGCTTTTGTCCTGATAGAAGCGCCCGTTACCAGGCAAATCCACAGTTACAACCCGGTCCTGTGGCACACTGGCCTGAAAATGTTCCGGGAAATCCTCCCAGTGTCTCTGTTCACGAACCAGGCCACGCAACAACACCCAGGTTCTTCCCATGCAAGCTCTCCTTTCTGGCGCTTATTCTGTACCCTGTCAGACACAAACCAACAAAGCCTGTAACAGGTCCGGGCAATGACCCACTATCCAATACCGGCTAGAATGCCACCGGCGTTCAGGATGGCAAACGGAGTTTCCTCGCGACTATGACACGAAAAACCGTAAAACGGGTTAAGACCGGCTCGGTTGAGCGACGCTTTTCCATGGCCAAGGCCGGCTTTCTGGCCGGTGCCAAGTATGCGACCGCCAGTGCCGGCTCCATCTTTACCCCCAAGGATCAACGTGAGGCTCGCCGCAAGGAGAACCTGTCCGCCCGCGCCCAGGAGCTGGTGGATGAACTGGGCCGACTCAAGGGTTCTGTCGTCAAAATCGGCCAGATGATGGCCCTTTTCGGCGAGCATTTCCTGCCAGAGGAAGTGACCACAGCCCTGCACACTCTGGAAAACCAGACCAGCGCCCTGGAGTGGCCCTCCATTGAGCGCCACCTCAAGCGAGAGCTTGGCGAGGTCAAAATGGCGGAACTGGAGATCGAGGAAACGCCGCTGGGCGCCGCCTCCCTGGCCCAGGTCCATAAAGCCATACGTAAATCGGACGGCAAGGAGCTGGTGCTCAAGATCCAGTATCCTGGCGTTGCCGATGCCATTGACTCGGACATGCGCGCCCTGGTTCGCCTGCTCAAGCTGAGTCGCCTGGTTCCGATGACCGAGCAATTCAATCTGTGGCTCGATGAAGTGCGCGAAATGCTCCAGCGGGAAGTGGATTACGATCTGGAGGCCCACACCACCCGCCATTTTCGACACGTGCTGGCCGAAGATACCCGATTTGTGGTGCCGGAAATCGTCTCTGAGTACTCCAGCCACAACATCATGTGCATGACCTTCGAGCGCGGCATCAGCGTCACCGACCCGTCCGTGCTGAAGCTATCCCAGGAACGCCGCAACTTTATCGGTCGAGCCATCATGGAGTTGTGCTGCCGGGAGGTGTTCGAATGGAACAAAATGCAGACCGACCCTAATTTCGGCAACTATCTGCTGCGTTTTGGCGACAGCCCTGAGAATGACCAGATTGTATTGCTGGACTTCGGCGCTATTCGGGATTTTGACAATGAGGTGCTGGGACCGGGCCGGGAAATGATCAGAGCGTCCTTTCACCACGACGGTGATCGCCTGATTCGCGCCCTCAACGCCCTGGATTTCCTGGCCCGCGGTGCCCCGCGACGCCTTCTGGATGACTTTTGCTCGCTTTGCTTTGAGGCCATTGAGGTGCTGCAGGACCCTGACCGCTTCCCGCCACCGGCGGAAGTCCTCAATGACAAGGGCGAATATTGCTGGGGCAACAGCGATTTACCAAACCGGATCATGAATCGGGCCAGCCGCAATGCCTTGTCAGTGCACTTTGATGTGCCGCCAAAGGAATTTATTTTCCTCGCCCGCAAGCTACTTGGCGCCTACACATTTTTGCATGTAATCGAGGCCGAAGTGCGTGGCAATACTATTCTCGAGCCATTTATTCACATGCAGGAAGATGCGGACGTAATGCTGGTTGATCAAAAAACCATCAGTCCGGTAGATTAACGGCTCCGAAAGTGACAAAAACACCGATTTGTCACCCGCTTATCGGTGCGATAACGAATTGTCATTTGCCAAGGTGGCATCGCCACAATAAGGTTAGCACCCTGCTGAGAGCCTGTTTCAGGCCTTTGCGCCACCGACGGAAGTTATTCCCCGGTTTGTCCGATTCAACGGACTGACCGGAGGTATTCGACCTTCGCAGTGTGACGGATGACAGTAGCGACCTCCGGGTCACCACTTTCCGCCGCACGCGGTGCGCAAGGGCCTGGGACAGGCTCTTGTCGGTCGGCTCCCATGAAGCGACCGTTTAACGAGGCTTTCAAGGCGCCGGGTTGCCAACTCAGCCGCCCTGATAGCCGATTATTTGCGAACCACAGACGGGGGTAACGCAGGTGATTATCGGTGTTCCCAAAGAAATCTGCCCTGGCGAGCAGCGCGTTGCATTAACGCCTGCCAACGTCAGCGCATTGCTGAAAAAACAAGGTGTCGAGATCATCATCGAGCGTGGCGCTGGTGATATTGCCGGCTACCCGGACAGCGCGTTTGAAGCTGCCGGTGCCAAGCTGGTTGATCGCGACGAGGTATTCTCTTCCGCTCAAGTGGTACTGCAGGTGCAAACACCTGGCAGCAACACCCAGAACGGCAACGAGGATCTCGACAAACTCAAGCAAGGCCAGATCGTTATCGGCATGACCGATCCGCTGGCCAACCCGCAATTTGCCCAGACCCTGGCCGACAAGAAAGTTACCGGCCTGGCACTGGAGCTGGTACCGCGGATCACCCGCGCCCAGGCTATGGATGTACTCTCCTCCATGGCCATGATTGCCGGTTACAAATGCGTGCTGCTGGCTGCCAACGAATCCCAGCGCATGTTCCCCATGAACATGACCGCTGCCGGCACCATGAACGCCTCCCGCGTGTTCGTGATGGGTGCCGGTGTAGCTGGCTTGCAGGCCTGTGCAACTGCCAAGCGCCTGGGTGCTGTGGTGGAAGCCTATGACGTGCGCCCAGCTGCCCGTGAACAGATCCTGTCCGTTGGCGCCAAGCCGGTGGAGCTGGACCTTGATACCGGTGAAGCAGAAGGCTCCGGCGGTTACGCCAAAGCCCAGGGCGAAGACTTCCTCAAGCGTCAGCGCGAGCTGATGACAGAAGTCATCAAGGAAATGGACGTGGTAATCACCACTGCTGCCGTTCCCGGCGCGAAGAGCCCTATTCTGGTCACCGAAGACATGGTCAAGGCCATGAAACCCGGCTCCATCATTGTGGATCTGGCCGCCGAACGTGGCGGCAACTGTGATTTGACCGAGTCTGGCAAGACCGTTGTCAAGCACGGCGTGACCATCGTCGGCCCCGAGAACGTGCCCTCCTCCGTATCTTTCCATGCCAGCCAGATGTTCGGCAAAAACATGGAAAACCTGCTTAATCTGCTGCTGGACGATAACGGCGACCTGCAACTGGATTTCGAAGACGAAATCGTTGTGGAAACCGTCATCAGCCACGATGGCGACGTACCCCAGGCCCGCCTGCGCGACCTGCTCGGCCTGCCCGCTCTGGCCAAGCCTGAGCCCGAGGCAGAGGAAACCGCCGATGCGGACTCCGACGCCAACAAGGAGGAGGAGAAATAATGGATTTCGTAGCCCAACTGACTCTGTTTGTGCTGGCGATCTTCCTCGGTGTGGAACTGATCACCAAGGTTCCGCCCACCCTGCACACCCCGCTGATGTCCGGTT
>NZ_JABURH010000016.1 GCF_014762765.1 Alcanivorax sp. | reverse complement strand
CGTCGCAGAGCCAGGCTGGCAGGGTGATGGTGCCGGAGGGGGTGCTGACGACCACGTCGTCACCGTCGGCCACGGCCAGCCGTTTGGCATCGTCCGGGTGGATCATGGCATTGCAGCGGCCCTTCCCTTTCACCAGCCGCTGGCTGTTGTGCATCCAGGAGTTGTTGCTGCGGATGTGGCGGCGGCCAATCATCAGCATCTGGTCAGGCTCCACCGGCTTGGGCGCCGGCAGGCCCTGCAGGGCACGGAAGTAGAGCGCCGGCACTAGGTTGATGCGCTGGTCCCGGGTGAACAGCCGCTCCGGGAGCATGGGCTCCAGGGGGCCGAGATCAATGCCGTGGGGCTCGGCCAGCAGCTTCTTCAGGGTCAGGCCCTTGCGCTCGCCTCTAAGGACTTTCCAGGCCACTTTGGGCAGGGAGTGCAGACCGTTGCGGCGCAGGTCGTCCAGCACCTTGCCGCCGGTGCCATAGGGCCCCAGCCGCAGGCCCAGATCCACCAGGCCACGATCGCCCAGTTTACGGACAAAGCGGTCGGTGGCGGCGATTTGCAGGCGGGTTTTGCGATCCCGGGCGCGCAGGCGATTGAGCCTTGTGGTGAGGCCGTTGAGGATTTCCCAGTCGTGCAGGGAGCCTTCGGGTTTGGGCACCAGCGGCGGGGTGAATTTGACCACGTTGCGCACGGCCACCGCCTGGAAAATAGGGTCGAACTGGGCGTGTTCCAGCTGCCCGGTGGGCGGCAGGATGATATCCGCGTGGCGGGTGGTTTCGTTGATGTAGAAGTCGATGCTGACCATGAAATCCAGGTTGCTCAGGGCCTGATCCAGCTTCTGGCCATCGGGACAGGACAGCACCGGGTTGCCGGCGTGGGAGACAAAGGCTTTCACCTGCCCCTTGCCCGGAGTAAGCATTTCGTCGGCCAGGGTGGTCACCGGGAATTCGCCACCGAATTCCGGGTAGCCGTGCACCCGGCTGCGGTAGCGGTCGAAGCTGCCGGTGTCGCCGCTGAGGGCACCGATGGCGACGATGTCGAAGGCGGGCTTGGTGAACATGACGCCGCCTTCCCGGTCCAGATTGCCGGTGAGGATGTTGATCACATAGACCAGCCAGGCGCTAAGGGTGCTGTGGGCACTGGTGGTAACGCCGACCCGGGAGTAGATGGCAGCACGGGGAGCGGCGGCGATGTCGCGGGCCAGTTTGCGGATGGCATCGGCGGGCAGGCCCACGGTGTCTGCTACCTTTTCCGGTTTCCAGTTGGCGACCAGGCGGGCCAGGTCCTTTTTGCCATCGAGAATCTTGTCCAGCTGGCCCGGGGCTACCAGCAGCTCTTCGAACAGCACCTGGACGATGGCCAGCAGCAGGTAGACGTCGGTGCCGGGGCGCACGAAGTGGTGTTCGTCGGCGACCTTGGCGGTTTCGGTGCGGCGCGGGTCGATGACCACTACCCTGCCCCCGCGTTTCTGCAGGGCCTTCAGGCGCCCTTTCACGTCCGGCACGGTCATGATGGAGCCGTTGGAGGCCAGCGGGTTGCCGCCGATGATCAGGAAGTAGTCGGTGCGGTCCACATCGGGGATGGGAAACAGGGCCTGGTGTCCGAACAGTTGCCAGGTGGCCAGTTGGTGCGGGAGCTGGTCGGCGGAGGTGGCGCTGTAGCGCTGACGGCTGCGCAGGGCTTTCACGAACGGCAATAGAGTAAAGAGCGCCCCGTGGTTATGGGCGGTGGGGTTGCCGAAATAAAGGGCCACCGAATCCTTGCCGTGGGCTTCCTGGATGTTGTGCAGCCGCTGGGCGGTTTCGTCCAGGGCTTCGTCCCAGCTGATTGGCACCCAGCCATCGGCGGTGCGTTTCACCGGGTGGCGCAGGCGGTCCGGGTCGTGGTGCAGGTCCTGCAGGGCCACGGCCTTGGGGCAGATGTGGCCTTTGCTGAACGGGTCGTCCTTGTCGCCACGGATGGCCAGAATCTCGTCACCGCGATGCTCGATCTCGATGCCGCACATGGCTTCGCAGAGGTTGCAGGTGTGGTAATGCGTCTGTTTCATCCGTGACCTCGTCCTGGCGCTTTGACTTGGAGTGTTCTTGATAGCAGAGGTGCAAAGAGGATGCCATGATCCGGCCAAAAAAAGCGGTTAATGCCATTGCTGGATGGTACAGCGCGCTCTGCCGGGGAATCCCGGCAGCGCCTGCAGCTAGCCGGATTAGTAGGGTGCATTACCCCTGACTTTTCTACTGTGGGAAGCGATGCTCGCATCGCGAATAACGACGGTCTCGCCGGCCCTTTCGCGATGCAAGCATCGCTTCCCACAACTGTCGAGGAAACGTCCGGGGAACAAGGAGATGTGAGTCTGCGGTTAACTTTTGTGCGGAGACGGATTTAACGCCGGCCTGGCCGAATCCGTAGGGTGCATTGAGCTCAAGCGAACTGCACCGGCCCGGCATTGGATTGGTGCAGTTCGCCCCAGGCTCAGTGCACCCTACGGGAGCCCCTGCGTTGTTTGGTTTCGCCAACAAAAAAAAGCCCGCCATAAGGCGGGCAGCTGTCACTTGCGTCGAGGAAAAGCTTGGCCGGGGGAGCAAGCCCCCGCCGGCCTTATTCTTATTTAGAACTTGTGTTCCATGCCGATGCCGAAGATGGTCTCTTCTTCGTCAGCCAGGTCGAACTCGAGCTGGGTACCGTAGGCGTAGACTTTGCTGGCTTTGGCCAGTTTGTAGTCTGCACCCAGGCTCACCTGAGTCACTTCTTCGTCAGACTGATCGCCGTCGGTCATGCCGTACTGGGCTTTCAGTTTTACGCGGTCGATCTTCATGGCTGCGCTGACAACGATGGAGCTATCTTCGCCTTCGCCTTCAGTTTCTTCAGCCAGCTGGTACAGGGCGCCCAGCTCGAAGTTACCCGGCTTCAGGCCAGCGGCAACGCGGGTGATGTCCAGGCTTTCGATGCCGGTGCTGTCAGCGACCAACTCGTCAACCATGTCGGTATCGCGGGAGATGGCGCCGTAGAACATGTCTTTTTCGGCAACCAGAGAGATGGAAGTGGTGTCAGCGATATCGGTATCCGCTTCGCCATCCGCATCCACGTCGTCACCTTCAGCCGGGATGAACGCCAGGTTCAGGGTGATCATGTCCGCCAGCTTGGGAGTGCTGTACTGAATGATGTTGGAAACACGGTTTTCACCGGCCAGGACATTCTTGATATCACCGCCGATATCGTTGAACTGGTCGATTTTACCCTGTGCTTTTTTGGTCGGGGTGTCGAACTTACCCGCTTTGATGGTACCGAAGGAGCCTTCCAGGCCACCGAAGATATTACGCTGGGTGAAAGTCTGGCCACTCTTGTCGCCGTCATCCACGCTGATCTCGAATTCAGCCTGGTAGATGGCTTTCAGGTTGGCCACGTCCAGGTCGAAATCACCCTTCACACCCAGACGGGATGCGTTGCTGTTCAGCTCCCAGGTGTCTTCGCTGGTGGTGCCGTCGTCAACGTCAGAGTTTTCCAGGGAAACGTTCACTTTACCGTATACAGTCGGACCGTCAGCCAGAGCCAGGCCAGGAAATGCAACAGCGGCCCCCACAGCGATCGCAAGCAAGTTCTTCTTCATTCCAACACTCCTTCAATCAGGCAATATTTGTATGCAAGGCAACAGCGTGAATGAGACCTCGTCGTTCGGAGGTATCGTTTACTGCTTGGTGGCGCAGTATGGGGAGTTAGCGTGACGGAAAAGTTGCTCTAATGTGAAGTTTTTATTTCAGCGGGAACTTTCTCCAGTTGACAGTTGATAGTGGACAGTTGACAGCGTCGCGAAAATGGCTGGTCAGGTTTTGAAACGTAAGAGGCCGCGTCCAAGTGGTGGGCGCGGCCTCTTACGTTTCAGATAAACACTCAGGGTTTCCGCGCAGCTGTCAACTGTCCACTATCAACTGTCAACTGATTTCGCTTTCTGCCAAGCAGCTTCCAGGGCGTCGTCGTCGAGGGTGTCTAGCGGTTCGGGCTGGTCCTGCTCCATTTGGCGGAAGCGGCGTTCGAATTTGGCGGTGGCCTTGCGCAGGGCCTGTTCCGGGTCCAGCTTCAGGTGGCGGGACAGGTTGACGAGAGTGAACAGCACATCGCCGAATTCATCCTCGATGGCGGCCCGCTCGCCGCTGGCCATGGCCTCATCCAGTTCCGCCAGTTCATGGTCCACCTGGCGGCGTACCGGGGGTGTTTCCGGCCAGTCGAAGCCTACCTTGGCGGCTTTCTTCTGGACTTTAGCTGCCCGCTGCAGGGCCGGCAGGCCGGCGGGGACGCCATCCAGGGCGCTGTCATGGGCCCGGCCCTTGGCCGCCCTCTCCTGTTGCTTGATGGCCTCCCAGTTGTCCTTCACGGCGGCTTCGTCGGCGGCGTCCGACTCGCCGAACACATGGGGGTGGCGGCGCACCATCTTGTCGCACAGCACCTGAACCACGTCGTTGAAGTCGAACAGGCCTTTTTCCCGAGCTATCTGGGAATGGAACACCACCTGCAACAACAGATCCCCCAGCTCTTCCTTCAACTCCGGGTAATCCTGCTGGGCAATGGCCTCCGCCACCTCGAAGGCTTCCTCGATGGTATAGGGGGCAATGGAATCGAAATCCTGCTTCATATCCCAGGGGCAGCCGGACTCCGGGTCGCGCAGGCGGGACATGATTGACAGCAGGGTTTCGATGTTAGGCATGCTTTCCTCTACTCTTATTGCCAAGAAATGGAAGGGAGAGAGGCAAGTCTCAAGTTAAAAGTTGCAAGGCGCGAATTCGGCCAATTGCCTCACGAATACCGCCGGAGCCGCGCCGCTACGCCAAAATGGCAACGTCGCGGCTCAGGAGGCATCATCTGGCACAACCACTGGTGCGCGCTTTGCAACTTGAAACTTTCAACTTGCCACTATTTCTTGTAGCGCCGCACCTCAAGCACACCCTTGAGCTGGTCCATCTTGGCCAGCACCTTGCCCAGGTTGCCGAGGGTGGCGATTTCCAGGGTGAGGAGCATGGTGGCGGTGTTGTCGTCCTGGTGGGACTGGGTGTGAACGGCGGTGACGTTGACCTTTTCGTTGGCCAGTACCGCGATCACGTCCTTGAGCAATCCCTGACGGTCCCAGGCGCGCAGGAAGATATCCACCGGGTAGGTGATGCGGTCCGCTTCGCCCCAGGTGACTTCGATGACCCGGTTGGGGTCATCGCCCTGCATGGCCAGCAGTTTTTCACAGTCGGCCCGGTGCACCGTGACACCGCGGCCGTGGGTAATGAACCCCATCACCGGGTCGCCGGGAACCGGCTGGCAGCAACCGGCCATGTGGGTCAGCAGGTTGCCCACGCCCTGAATGGTCACATCGCCGGATTTCGAGGCCTTGGGCTTGGAGAGCACCAGGTCCAGCTCCCGCTGGCTGTCGTCCGGCTGCAGGGACTGGACCTGGTTGACCACATGCCCCGGGCGCAGGTCACCGGCCCCCAGGGCCGCCAGCACATCGTCGCCGGTCTTCAGATTCAGGTGCGGCGCCAGGGTATCCAGATCCACCTTTTCCAGGGCCAGGCGGGACATCTCCTTTTCGAGCATGGCCTTGCCCTGGGTGATGTGCACATCTCGATCCTGGCGCTTGAACCACTGGTGGATGCGCGCCCGCGCCGAGGAGGTAGCCACATAACCCAGTGACGGCGTCAACCAGTCGCGGCTGGGGCCGCCCTCCTTGGCAGTGAGGATGGTGACCTGCTCGCCGGTGTTGAGGGTGTAGTTCAGCGGCACGATGTGACCGTTGATCTTGGCCCCCCGGCAGCGGTGCCCCACTTCGGTATGGATATGGTAGGCAAAGTCCACCGGGGTGGCGCCGGCCTCCAGGTCCACCACGTGACCATCCGGGGTGAACACATAGACCCGGTCGCTGACCAGGCCATGGCGCAGCTCGTCCACCATGGTGTCCGGGCTGTCCTCGCCCAGCTCCTCATGCCATTCGAGTACCTGGCGTAGCCAGGCAATCCGCTGTTCGTAGTCGCTGACACCGCTCTTGCCCTTCTTGGCGCCTTCCTTGTAACGCCAGTGGGCACAGACGCCCAACTCCGCCTCTTCGTGCATGTTGAAGGTACGGATCTGGACTTCCAGCATCTTGCGTTCCGGGCCCACCACCGCCGTGTGCAGGCTCTGGTAGCCGTTGGCCTTGGGGCTGGCGATATAGTCGTCGAACTCCTTGGGCACGTGTTGCCACAGGGAATGGACGATGCCCAGGGTGGCGTAGCAGTCACGCAGCTCCGGCACCAGCACCCGCACGGCGCGCACGTCATAGACTTCGCCGAATTCCAGGTGCTTTTTCTGCATCTTCCGCCAGATGCTGTAGATATGCTTGGCCCGACCGTGGACTTCGGCGCCATGGATGCCGTTTTTCTCCAGGTAGCCACGCAGCTGCTCCAGCACATTGTCGATGTACTGTTCCCGGGCCAGGCGCTTTTCGTCCAGCAGTTTGGCGATCTTCTTGTAGGCGCCGGGTTGCAGGTAGCGGAAGGACAGGTCTTCCAGCTCCCACTTGAGCTGCCCGACCCCCAGCCGGTGGGCCAGGGGCGCGTAGATGTCGAAGATTTCCTGGGCCACCTTGCGCTGGCGCTCGGGCTCGGATTCCTTGACGGCACGGATGATTACGGTCCGCTCGGCCAGCTTCACCAGGGCCACGCGCACGTCGTCGACCATTGCCACCAGCATCTTGCGCATGTTGTCGAGCTGGCCGTCCTGCTGGCCGAGCACCGCCTTGCGGGTGGGGTTCAGGTTGGTGCTGATGGCCGCCATGCGCAGCACGCCTTCGATCAGGCGGGCCACGTCCGGGCCAAATTCCTTTTCCACTTCCGGCAGGGACATCTGCCCTTCGCGCACGGAGCGGTAGAGAATGGCTGCGGGCAACACATCGGTATCGGCGCCCAGGTCAACCAGCACTTCGGCCATTTCCAGGCCGATATCCAGGCAGCCCTTGCCATAGGGCCAGTGGCGACCGGCCGCTTCCCCGGCCATCTGGCACTGTTCCGCCCGCTCACAGGCCTGCTCCAGTGCCTCGCCGTTGCGTACCGGGGCCCGGGTGTCCAGGTTCGCCAGCCAGTCACGCCAGTGACCGGTGGTGCCTTCTGTGGGACGGCGTACCGTTACCATGTGCTTTCCTTCTGGTTTAGGTGGCGAGCCAAGACTGAAGCCACCCGCGTTGGCGCCTGGCGAGCCAGGCACCAACCGCTCACGTCATTTCTTCTCGAACACCGCGATGGATTCCACGTGGGTGGTGTGGGGGAACATGTCCATCACACCCGCCGCTTTGAGACGGTAACCCAGGGCGGTGAGTTCCCCGGCATCGCGGGCCAATGTGGCCGGGTTGCAGGATACATAGACGATCCGCTTCGCACCAAAGCGGGGCATCAACTTCACCATTTCCAGCGCGCCGGTGCGCGGTGGATCAATCAGGATACGATCATATTTGCGATTGGCCCAGCTCTGGCCGGCCACATCCTGACTCAGATCCCAGGCGTGGAATTCCAGGTTTTCCAGGCCATTGCGGCGGGCATTCTCGTAGCCACGCTCCACCATGGCCTTGCTGACTTCCACCCCCACCACCTTGCCGGCCCGCTTGGCTGCCGGAATGGTGAAATTGCCCAGACCACAAAAAAGGTCGAGCACGGTGTCGTCCGGGGAGATGTCCAGCAAGTCCAGTGCCAAGGGCACCATCTTGCGGTTGATCTCCGCATTCACCTGGGTGAAATCCGTGGGGTGAAAGGCCAGCTCCACATCGGCAGAGGGGTGGCGGTAGTACAGGCGCTCCTCATTCTCCGCCCCGGTGAGGGCCGGCCAGATGCGGTGCACGGTGCTCTCGTTGCCCGGTTGCAGGTACAGGTGCCAGCCCAGCGGCTGACAGAAATCCAGGAAGGCCTGCTGATCTTCATCAGGCAGCGGGTCCAGGTGACGGATGATCAGGGCCACGTCGTCATCGCCGGCGGCCAGCTCGATCTGCGGGATGCGGCTGCGGCTCTTGAGGCCGTGCATCAGGGTACGCAGATCGGAGAGGCGATGGCCCACGGACGGAATCAGCACTTCGCACTGCTGCAGCTGGGCGATGAAGCTGTTGCGCTTTTCCCGGAAGCCCACCAGGGTTTCGTCCTTGGCTTCCACGTACTTCACGCCCATGCGGGCCTTGCTGCGATAGCCAGTCACCGGGCCGGCGAGCGGCGGCAGCCACTCTTTCGGTTCCAGGCCGCCAAAGTGCTGGAGCTGCTCGCGCAGTACCGCTTCCTTGCGGGCGATCTGCACGTCCGGGTTCATGTGCTGCAGGCTGCAACCACCGCACAGGGTGCTGTGCTGGCAGGGAGGCTCGACCCGATCCGGGGAGGCGCGCACGATCTCCACCGCCTTACCCTCGTCGAACTTGCGGCGCATGTAGGTGAACTTGAACATCACCTCTTCACCGGGCAGGGCGTTGTCGATAAAAGTGGTCTTGCCATCACGGCGGGCAATGCCGCGGCCGTCGTGGCTGAGCGATTCAATGCTGGCGGGCTCCGGGGTTTCCGGTAACTGCTTGCGTTTTCGGGCCATGAGATCTCAAATTTCGAGGAGTGGTGTTCTGTGGGAAGGGATGCTTGCATCACGAAGACGACCGGTGCCGACGTCATTCATCATGCAAGCATGATTTCCCACAGGGTTTCAGATGGGGTTTCGCTGTTAACTGTTCACTCTTAACTGTTA
>NZ_JABURH010000141.1:4303-8807 GCF_014762765.1 Alcanivorax sp. | reverse complement strand
GAAGTGATGCGCGAAGCGGCCCGCCGCGGCTTCGCCACCGCCACCGACCTGGCCGACTACCTGGTACGCAAGGGCATTGCCTTCCGCGACTCCCACGAAATCGTTGGCAAGGCCGTGGCCTACGGAGTAGAAAAGAAGAAGGACTTGAGCGACATGTCCCTGTCTGAACTGAAACAATTCAGTGATCAGATCGAAGACGACGTGTTCGACGTGCTGACCCTGGAAGGCTCGGTGAGCGCCCGTAACCATATCGGCGGCACCGCCCCGGATCAGGTGCGTGCCGCAGTTGCCCGTGCCCGGCAAGCGCTGGACAATACCGGTAACTGATCAACCTCGGGCGGACAGGGCGCGGCCCTTTCCGCCACCCTTCGTCGAGGGGGAAGCGCCACGCTATCCGCCTTCGCACGCACATTCGGAGTTTGATGATGCGTATCATCACCCTGCTATTTGTCGTTCTGCTGGCTGGCTGTGGCCAGAAAGGCCCGCTGTACTTCGCCCCCCAGGAACCCGCTGCCGAGCCCGCAGAGGCACAGGACGACAACACCGACCAACCCGCCGTATCCGACCAGGATGACGGGGAACAGGAATAATCATGGATCACTTTCAGTACCGCGACGGCGAGCTGTTCGCTGAAGAACTGCCGGTAGAACAACTGGCGGACCGCTTCGGCACACCGCTGTATCTCTACTCCCGCGCCACCCTGGAGCGTCACTTCCAGGCCTTTGACGAGGCCTTTGGGGACCATCCCCACCAGGTCTGTTATGCGGTAAAAGCCAACTCCAACCTGGCGGTACTAAACGTGCTGGCCCGCTGCGGCGCCGGCTTTGATATCGTCTCTGGCGGCGAGCTGGAGCGGGTACTGCGGGCCGGCGGCGATCCGGACAAGATCGTATTTTCCGGCGTTGGCAAAACCGCCGATGAAATGGCCGCCGCCCTGAAAGCCAACATTCACTGCTTCAACGTGGAATCCGCCGCTGAGCTGGAACTGCTCAACCTGGTAGCCGGAGAACTGGATCGTGAAGCGCCCATCGCCATTCGCGTGAACCCGGATGTGGACGCCCAGACCCACCCCTACATATCCACCGGTCTGAAGGACAACAAGTTCGGTGTGGATATCGCCAAGGCACCGGCGCTGTATCAGCGCGCCGCCGAGTTGCCGCACATCAAGGTACTGGGCATCGATTGCCATATCGGCAGCCAGCTGACCAAGCTGTCTCCGTTCGAAGATGCCCTGGAGCGGGTGCTCAAACTGCTGGATCAGCTACAGCACCTGGGTATCGAAATTCACCATCTGGATCTGGGCGGTGGCCTGGGCGTCACCTACAACGAGGAAGCGCCACCGGCGCCGGCCGATTACGTGCAGGCCCTGCTCAAGCACATCCCCGGCGACCTGCCGGTACACATCGAGCCGGGCCGGGCCATTGCCGCCAACGCCGGTATCTTTGTCACCCAGGTACTGTTCCTCAAGCCCACCGAACACAAGAACTTCGCCATTGTCGACGGTGCCATGAACGACCTGATCCGCCCGAGCCTGTATTCGGCCTGGCAGAACATCGTGCCGGTCAAACCCCATGATGCGGATTGTCGCGACTGGGATATCGTCGGCCCGGTCTGCGAGACCGGTGACTTTCTTGGCAAGGACCGGGCCCTGTCCCTGGAGACCGGCGACCTGTTGGCGGTACGCAGCGCCGGCGCCTACGGTTTTGCCATGGCCAGCAACTACAACAGCCGCAACCGCCCCGCCGAAGTCATGGTGGATGGCGACCAGGCCTTTGTAGTGCGCCAGCGGGAAACCGTTGAGGACCAGCTGAAGCTGGAATCCTTGTTGCCCTGAAATCTACCCTTCCGACACTCGCCCCTCGCCGGCCACCGCCGGCGGGGTCAGGCGCAGCACCTTGATTCCCAGCCAGGCATACACCAGCGCCAGCAGCGGGTTGATCAGGTTGAAAAACGCAAAGAACAGATAATCCGTCACCGGCACCAGCAGCACCGACTGCATGTAGGCCCCGCAGGTATTCCAGGGAATCAGCGGGCTGGTGATAGTGCCACCGTCCTCCAGCGCCCGGGACAGATTCACCGGCGCCAGCCCTTCCCTTTCATAGGCCTCACGGAACATGCGCCCGGGCATGATGATGGAAATGTACTGATCTGCAGTGAGAATGTTGCTGCCCAGACAGGTGGCCAAGGTGGCCGCAATGAGCCCCGCCGCGCCCTTCACCATCGCCAGCAAGCCTTCAATCAACTTCGCCAGCAAACCGGCATGTTCCATCACCGCCCCGAACGTCATGGCACAGAGAATCAGCCATACCGTATTGAGCATGGACGCCATGCCGCCACCGGACAGCAGATCATTGAGCGCCGCATCGCCGGTTTCCACCGTGATACCGGCATAAAAGGTCTGCCACACCACTTTCAGTGACGCCACCATATCCGCCTGCGCCACGCCCGCCTGGGCGGCAATGGCCTCGGGCTGGAACAACAGCGCCCAAATGCCACCCAGCAAGGCCCCCAGGAAGATCGCCGGCAGCGCCGGCATGCGCTTGAGCGCCAGTACCAGCAGCACCAGCAGGGGAATCAGATGCAGAAAGGAAATATGGAACTGGTTATCCAGGCCGGCCAGTAGCGGGCGGATGCGATCCACCGTGTCACCGGCTACCTCCGCGTTAAAGCCCATGAACAGGAAAATCAGCAGGGCGATGACAATGGAGGGCACCGTGGTCCACAGCATCAGGCGGATATGCTCGAACAGATCCGAGCCTGCCACCGCCGGTGCCAGATTGGTGGTTTCCGACAGCGGCGAAATCTTGTCGCCGAAATAGGCTCCAGACACCACCGCCCCCGCGGCCACCGGCAGCGATAACCCCAGGCCGTTGGCCACCCCGATCAGTGCCACCCCAACGGTGGCCGCCACTGTCCAACTGGAGCCGATACTCAGGGCAATAATGGCGCAAATCAGGCAGGCCGCTGCATAGAACAGGGCCGGGTTCATCAGCTCCAGTCCGAAATAGATCAGCGACGGCACAATGCCGGCCAGCCGCCAGGTACCAATTAATGCCCCGACACTGAGCAGAATCAGCACCGCGCCCAGGGCCACGGCAATGCCCTTGATCATGGCGGTCTCGATTTCCCGCCAGGACATACCATTCTTGAAAGCGATCAGCGAGGCCAGCCCGGCACAAAGTAACAGGGCAATCTGGTTGGGTCCGGAAGAAGCACTGTCGCCGAACAGGTACACCGCTGCCGCCAACAGCGCCACCAGCACAACTATAGGCAGCAGGGCATCGAACAGGCTGGGGCGGCGATGTGAAGAGGACTGTGTCATGGCAGGCTTACAGACGGCTGTCTGTCCGGTTGCTCTCTTTCCCGTTATGGGCCTTCGCCGGCGAGTAAGCACTTACCGGCGGCACGAAAAGCGGCGCAGTCTACCAGCACCCTGGCGAAGGCGCATTGCCGGTGGTCGGCCTGACAAGGCGAGTGCCTGACTCCCCCGCCCAATGCGATTCACATACCTCATCGCACCCTATTTTGTTAAGGCTGTCAGGCCTCGCCGGTGAGCTCTTTTACCAGCGTATGGCCGTTGGGTTCGCACAGGGCACTCTTGAGCACAGGCATGGCCTGGGCCATATGCTGGGCCAGCGTGTAAGGCGGATTGACGATCAGCATGCCGGAGCCGGTCATGCCACGGCCGGAGGCATCCGGGCGCGGACAGCATTCCACCCGCAGCAGGTTGGGGATCTCGGCCTTGACGAAGCGGCGGATGAAACTCTCGGTGCGGTTGCGATCCAGCACCGGGTACCAGATGGCATAGGTGGCGGTGGAGAAGCGCTCCATGGCCATCTGCAGCGCCGGCAACAGACCGAGGTAATCCGCTTCCATTTCATAGGAAGGATCGATCAGCACCAATCCACGGCGATGCTGGGGCGGCAGCATGGCCTTGAATCCCTGCCAGGCGTCCAGCTTTTCCACACGCACCCGCTTGTCATCGGCAAAGCGACGCTGAAGCAACTCGAAATCGGTACTGTGCAGCTCCGAACACTGCAGCCGATCCTGCTCGCGCAACAGGCTGGCGCTGATCAGCGGCGAACCCGGATACTCGGTGAGCTTGCCCACCGGGTTGAGTTTTTTCACCAGCGCCACGTACTGGTCAATCACCCCCACACCGGTGCGGTTATCCAACAGCCGGGCAATGCCGTCCCGGTATTCCCCGGTCTTCTGCATGTGATCACTGGCAATGGCATAGCTGCCTGCCCCGGCATGGGTATCATGCACCGTGAAGGGTTTATCCTTCTTTTTCAGGTACTCAATGATCGCCACCTGGACGATGTGCTTGAGGACATCGGCAAAATTGCCGGCGTGGTAGCTGTGGCGGTAGGAAAGCATGGTGACAACCTGAAGAAGTGTAAGAGCGTATTGTACACCGAATGCCGCCCAGCATAGGAACGTCGCTGGCTGCATCATATGGATGTTTCTACAGGGCTCCCTGTAGGAGCGCCTCTTGAGGCGC
>NZ_JABURH010000141.1:2157-4137 GCF_014762765.1 Alcanivorax sp. | reverse complement strand
GAGGCGCTCCTACAGTGGCTTCGTAGCCAAGCCTGAACGCTCATGGAACAACGCGAATACGCCATCACCTGACGTCGCCCGCATCCCGGAGTACAATGGACTTTTACCCATACCGGACACCCCGCATGAACCTGCGCTTTACCAAAATGCACGGCCTGGGCAACGATTTCATGGTTATCGACGGCATCAGCCAGTCGCTGCCGGAAACCGGTGTGCCGTTTTCCGCCGATGAAATCCGCCGCTTGGGCGACCGGCATTTCGGCGTGGGCTTTGACCAGATGCTGATCGTGCAACCGGCCCGTAGTGCCGGTGCGGATTTCCGTTATCGCATCCTCAATGCGGACGGCTCCGAGGTCAGCCAGTGTGGTAACGGCGCTCGCTGCTTTGCCCGTTTCGTGCGCGACCATGGCCTTACCGACAAGGCAGAGATCGTGGTAGAAACCGCCGCCGGGCAGATGACCCTGGCAGTGACCGACGACGAGCAGGTGACCGTGGACATGGGCGCGCCGCGCTGGGCGCCGGAAGCGATTCCGCTGATCGCCAAGGGCGAACAGGACACCTATTTTCTGGTCGCGGGCAGCAATGCCTACGAAGTCGGCGCCGTCGGCCTGGGCAATCCGCACTGCACCCTGCTGGTGGAGAATGTGGACACGGCACCAGTCGAAACTGTGGGACCGCTGCTGGAAAGCCACGAGCAGTTCCCGGAGCGGGTCAACGTGGGCTTCATGCAGATCGTCAGCCGCAATGAAATCCGCCTGCGCGTCTACGAACGGGGCGCCGGGGAAACCCTGGCCTGCGGCTCCGGCGCCTGCGCCGCCGTGGTGATCGGCCAGCGGCGGGGCTTCCTGGATCAGGATGTCACCGTGCACCTGCCCGGCGGCACCTTGCAGATTCGCTACGATGGCCAGGGCGGCATCCGGATGACAGGCCCTGCCAGCCATGTCTATGATGGCAGCATTAATGTAACAGCGGCAGTATAAGGACGGATCCATGACGGAGAACACCAAGGCCAGCGCCGACCAGGTTGCCGCTTACTTGCGCGACAATCCGGATTTCTTTCAGCAACGCCCAGAGCTGCTGGAACTACTGCGTCTGCCGGACTCCAAAGGTGACGCCGTATCATTACTGGAACGTCAGGCCTCCATTCTCCGCGACCGCAACAACGAGCTGCGCGACCGCCTCAACGGCTTGCTGGACGTGGCCCGGGAAAACGATCACCTGTTCGACAAGACCCGTCGTCTGACCCTGTCCCTGCTGGAAGCCCGTGGGGCAGAGAAACTGTTCCGCAACCTGCTCACCAGCCTCGGCGATGATTTCCACTGTGACCGGGTAGCGTTGATGCTCTACGACCGGGAAATCCCTATCCTTGGCGACCTGCGCAACCAGATTCGTTGCGTGGACAGTGACGCCCTGCCCAGCGCGCTCAACCACCTGCTACGCAACGGCAAGGCGGTGTGCGGCGCCATGCGCGAAGAAGAAATGCAGGCCCTGTTCCAGGAACATGCAACCGACATCCGCTCCGCCGCCATGGTCCCCCTGGAATACCAGGGAAAGTTGGGCCTGCTGGCCATCGGCAGCAAAAGCGCCATGCATTTCCGCAGCTCTCTGGGCACCCTGTTCATTACCCACATCGGCCAGGTACTGAGCCGACGCCTGCATGAAGTGCTGCGGCAATACCCGCATCAGGCAGCCAAAAAAACCGGGGAAATCAATTGAGAATGGATAATTGATAATGGATAACGAAAGCCCCGGCGCCTCCGGCGCTATCAATTATCAATTATCAATTATCAATTCTTTCCTGACCCATCTGGCCTCCGAGCGCCGCCTCTCCCCCCACACCGTCAGCAATTATCAGCGTGACCTGAAAGACGCCTTCCGTCTCACCGGGCAGCGGGACTGGGCCACGCTCACCGTGCACGACATGCGCTCGCTGGTGGCCACCCTGCACCGGCAGGGAAAAGGCGGCAAGACCATTGCCCG
>NZ_JABURH010000141.1:0-1609 GCF_014762765.1 Alcanivorax sp. | reverse complement strand
CACTTGCATCCCCACAAGCTGCGCCATTCCTTTGCGACTCACCTGCTGGAATCTTCCGGCGACCTGCGCGCGGTGCAGGAACTGCTGGGCCATGCCGATCTGGCCACCACCCAGGTCTATACCCACCTGGATTTCCAGCACCTGGCCCAGGTCTATGACGGCGCCCACCCCAGAGCCCAGCGTCGCAAGGGGGATGACGAGGAGTCTTCCTGACCTCTGCCGCTTCCCGCAGGAGTTCCCTTCCAGGGGACGAACCTCATGTAGCGAGGCCCCGAAGGGGAACTAATTTTCAAGGATCTATCGCGTCTGGAGAGCCCTGATCGCCCTATGGTCGATTCCGTGCTGCGCACGGTCGCCCCCTGGAAGGGAGCGCCTACAGCAGCTTCGCCACCATGGCCGGGCCACAGTCACGGCCATGCGCTACAATAGCGCCATGAGCCGACTCAAACTGATTACCTTTGATCTGGACAACACCCTCTGGCCGGTGGACGAAGTGATTCGCCGGGCGGAGAAGGCATGCAGTGACTGGATCATCGACCGCCACCCGGAAGCCGCCCAGGCGCTGAGCGCCGAACGGGTACGCGCGGTACGTACCGCCCTGCTGCGGGAACGACCGGACTATCTGGACAACCTGACCGCCCTGCGCCAGGACGCCATGGCCCGGGCCTTTACCGAACACGGCTTCAGCGCCGGCGAGGCGCGCAAGATTGCCGAGGAGGCCTTCCTGGTTTTCCACCGTGCCCGCAATCAGGTGACCTTTTTCCCCGGTGCCCTGGAGGTGCTCGAACAGCTGGCCGACAGCTACCAGCTGGGCGCACTGACCAATGGCAACGCTGACCTGCAACAGATCGGCATCGCCGAGCTGTTCACCTTCCATCACTCTGCGGAAACCATCGGCAAGCGCAAACCCGCACCGGACATGTTCCTGGCGGCACTGAAATCCGCCGGTGTCGACGCCAGCCAGGCGGCCCATGTGGGCGACCATCCCCTGGAAGATGTCCATGCTGCCCGCGAACATGGCATGCATGCCATCTGGGCCAACCTGATTGATCTGGACTGGCCGGTTGATCTGGCCCACCCCCGTCACCATATCCACAACCTTCACGAACTCCCTGACCTGGTACCCCTTTTCGATGACTAAGCGCGCGCAACTCACCAGCCTTCTCGACGACCTGCAGACCGAGATGGACCAGCAGGGCCTGTGGGAACAGCAACCCCCGGCGCCCTCTGCCTTCAACAGCGGCACCCCGTTCTTCGCCGACACCATGGATTTCAGTCAGTGGTTGCAGTGGGTGTTTATCGCCCGCTTCCGGGCCATTCTGGACGCTGACCATCCCCTGCCCGGCCAGTGCGATGTGAGCCCCATGGCGGAAGAGGCGCTGAAGGGCATGGAGCAGGATGTGAGTGAGATCATTGATCTGCTCAAGCAGTTCGACGAGCACTTTTAACGGTGGCGGCAACAGGGAGCCGGAGGCACGTATCTGTAGGAGGCTACCTGCAGGCGAACCCGCCAGACTGTAGGAGCGGCGCTCGAGCCGCGAACCGGGAGTGACACCAATCAGCTGGATTTGGCCTCGCACTGAGCAGGACCTGGCGCGCTCTGATATTC
>NZ_JABURH010000084.1 GCF_014762765.1 Alcanivorax sp. | reverse complement strand
GTATCCCCCCAAGGCGCTAGCAATAGCGCTCACAACCCCCCTCTTCCACCCCCTTATTCGGAAGAGGGTTTTTTTTGTCTGAAATTCGGGAAAACCAGGGACGGTTCAGATCTGGCGCAGTGCTTTACAGGCCTGGTCGAAGGCGTCGCGCAATCGTGCCAGCAAGTCTGCAACCTGCCCCAGCTCTCCTTCCCTGGCCAGGCTTTCCAGCTGCATACACAAATCGAACACCCGCACAGCACCCAGGTTACCGCTACTGCCCTTGAAGCTGTGAGCCTGGCGGCGCAAGGTTTCCTGGTCACCCGCTTCATGCGCGGATTCCAGAGCCGCAAGACGCTGCTCTCCGTCACGGTGAAAGGAGTCGACCAGCATCTGGAAATCCTGGCCCATCACATCCTGTAGTTCTGAAACGACCTCGTCGTCGAGAATCGCTGAATCTTGCATACCGGCTCCGTCTTCCTTTACGGGGGTAACCCTAACGATTAATCATGAAATCTTATGTGGAATGCCTCGAAAATCCAGAAAAATTTAGTAGAGAATCCAAATAATACCTTGCATGCCAAGGCGGGTCTGAAAAGTGCACGCTGTCATTCAAGGGCTCCCTGTATCACGGGTAATAGACCACAGGACTGGGCGCGTAACACATCATCACGGGTATCCACATCCCACAGGACCGGTAACCGGGCCACCCGTTCCCCGGGAAAACAGGCAGCGCTATCCGCCAGGGCATGCTCGCCACCAAAGCGGACACCCTGAAAGCGCCGGCGGCCCCACAAGCTTTGGCTGGAGCTGCCGACCAGCACATAGCCCCCATCTTCGCTGGGGCCGAATACCACCGACGCCGAGTGGAGCGCACGCAACGCCTGCTCCAAATAATCCTGATTCAATACCGCACAATCGCTGCCAACCAGCAAGACCCGGTCGGCCTGCGACAGGCCCGCATTCAGGGCGAGGGCCATTTTTTCCCCCAGGTCTTCACCCTGTTGCTGGTGGCAGGACCAACCATTGCGCTCCGCCAGGCTCTGCAGCTCCCTGTCCGGCTGATCCAGCCACAGCTCCACTCGCCCCGGAAAGCGACAGGCGGCCGCAATGGTGCGGGTCAACAGGAAACGGTAGAGACGCAGGGCGCCCTCTTCTCCAAAGTGCGGAATCAATCGGGTCTTTACCCTGCCAGCCTGCAATGCCCGGGCGAAGACAATCAGCAACGGCTGCGACGCTTTATCAGTGCTCGCCATAATAGTCCCGGTACAGTTCTTCAACCGGTGCACCGCGCCAGTAACGGTAGCGCAGAGACCACATCAGCCAGATGGTCGGCCATGCCCCCCCGGTTTCCCAACGCCGGCTGCTGGTCGTCAGTGCCGGGCGCAGGCACCGGGGCCGTCCCTGCTTTTTCTTCAACAACCGGCTCAGGGCGATATCTTCCATCAGGGGCTGGTCGGGGTAGCCGCTCAGTGCGAAAAAGATGTCACGGCGAACAAAGATGCCCTGATCACCGGTGGCAATTCCGGAAACCCGGGAGCGCAGATTGATCATCGCGCCGATTACCCGGTACAGGAAACGCCGGCCACTCAGGCGCACATCAAAACGCCCCCATCGGGCATCAGCCGGCAAGCGCTCCAGCTGCTGCCGGTGTGCACTGTCCAGCTGGCTATCTGCATGGACAAACCATAACCAGTGGCCATTGGCCTGACGGGCACCGGCGTTCATCTGCCTGGCCCGACCCGGGGCACAGAGAACCACCTGGTCCGCCAGCTCACGGGCAATTTCCACACTGCTGTCAGTACTACCACCATCAACTACCACCAGTTCATCACCGTCCCGAAGGGCATGGCGGAGCATGACCAGGGTAGCGGCCAGATTGCCGGCTTCATTACGCACCGGCACGATCACACTGATCCTGGCGTCGCTCATCCCAGGGCACCACTGCAGCTACTGCCGGCACCAGCCGTACAGCCAAAGCAATGGTCCGCAACATAGATGGGCTCACCTTCCAGATCGTGATCCAGCAGCCCGGATAAATGTGGATGCCCCTCGTGGTGACCTAGCGGCATATCCAGCATCTGATTGAAGTCGCAGTCGTACAGGTAGCCCTGATAATCCACGCTCACCGTGGCACGGCACATCACCGCCGGCAGGGTGTCGCGGTTGAAGTTGTCGCGCAGCAGCTGCATGTAATCGTTGAACTGGTTGTGAGCCAGCAGCACGGCGCCGAAACGGCTGATGGGCATGTTGGTGATTGTCAGCAGACTGTTGAAACGCAGCCCGAAACGTTCATCCAGCTCGCGCTTGTAGTCCGCTTCCAGCACCGCCTGAGGGGGCGGCAGGGACGGGCCGGTGGGGTTGTAGACCAGATCCAGCAACAAATCATCACTGCCATAGCCCCGGGCATTAAGCCGGCGAATGGCCTCGATACTGCCCTGGTACACCCCTTTGCCGCGCTGCGCATTCACATTCTCTTCCAGATAACAGGGGAGTGATGCCACCACATGCACCCGATTCTCTGCCAGAAACTGCGGCAAATCCTCATAACCCGGCTCCAGCAGAATGGTGAGATTGCAACGATCGATGACTTCCACATCCATGGCCCTGGCCTGTTCGACCAGGTAGCGAAAATGGGGGTTCATCTCAGGCGCACCACCGGTGAGATCCAGCACACGTATGTCGCGCAGCCGGATCACCTCGAGCACCATGTCCACGGTTTCCCGATCCATCAATTCGGTGCGTGTGGGGCCAGCATTCACATGACAGTGAACACAACTGAGATTGCACAGATAGCCCAGGTTCACCTGCAATATGGACGTGGCATGGCGCCGCAACGACGGGAAGTCGGTGCTGCTTCGCACCAGTAAATCGTGGGTATCCTGCATACATCACCTGTTTCAATTTCTTCAATGCTAGCAATTGGATGCAGGCTTGTCGCAAAGGTTACGTGAACGCAGCAATCGCCACGCGACATGTCTGACGGAATTTTGACTGTTTGCTCCCTCAGGACTGGCACCACGAGTCAAAGTCCTTACAATCGTCACTTCTTCAGCCCCGGTCGCTCAGTTGGGTGAGGTCGGGGGTTTCCAAAGCGTGCTTTGGCCGAACGAACGCGAAGCGGATATCGCCGCTTTGCCGGCGCCCGGAGGGCGAGTAAGCGCCGACAAAATAGCCGCTTGCAGCCCGGAAACTGGCACCGCCACTAAAAGTCCTTACAATCGTCACTGCTTCAGCCCCGGTAGCTCAGTTGGATAGAGCAAGCGCCTCCTAAGCGCTAGGTCACAGGTTCGACTCCTGTTCGGGGCGCCATTTCTTTTCTATTTCCGTATCACATCGCCAGGCCTTGCACTGCCAGCAGGCTACGCCTTGAAAAATGAACAAGATTCAATAACACTTGCCGCCCCACGCTCAGGAGGCGTCATGAACTCTCAGGCCCCGCCCACCGCACTCAGCCGTTCGCTGGTCTTTCTGATGGCCGCCACCACCGGCCTGGTGGTGGCGAGCAACTATTACGCCCAGCCACTGCTGCACACCATCGCCGACCGCCTTGACCTGTCCTATGCTCGGGCCGGCATTATCGTGACCACCGCCCAGGCCAGTTACGCGGTGGGCCTGATTCTGCTTGTACCGCTGGGGGATCTGCTGGAGCGACGCCGGCTGATTGTCACCATGATGCTGTGTGCCACCGGCGGCCTGCTGTTCAGCGCCAACGCCACTTCCCTGCCGATGTTGCTGGCCGGCACCGCTATTACCGGGGCATTTTCGGTGGTGGCCCAGGTGCTGGTGCCTTTTGCCGCTACCCTGTCGCCAGTGGCCAACCGGGGCAAAGTGGTGGGCACGGTAATGAGCGGGTTACTACTGGGGATTCTGCTGGCACGTACCGTGGCCGGCGCCCTCTCCACCCTGGGCGACTGGCATACCGTGTACTGGGTCGCAGCAGCTTTGATGCTGGTGAATACCGTAGCGCTGTGGCGGCTGTTACCCCGCTACCGGCAGGACACTCGTCTGCACTACGGCCAGCTGATCGGCTCCATCGCCGGGCTGTTTGTGCGTTACCCGTTGTTCCGCCGCCGCTCCCTGCTCGGGTTTCTGATCTTTGCCATGTTCAGTGTGCTGTGGACTTCACTGGCCTTCCTGCTGTCAGCACAGCCTTGGGCGTTCAACGATGCCACCATCGGCCTGTTTGGGCTGGCCGGCGCCGCCGGAGCCCTGGCGGCACGACCCGCCGGCGGCATGACCGACCGGGGATACGCTGGGCGCCTTACAGTCATCGGTGTGTTCGCCTTGCTACTGTCCTGGGGACTATTGGGGCTGGGCGGCGTTTCCCTGATTGCCCTTGCGGCCGGTATTGTGTTGCTGGATCTGGCGTTGCAGGCGGTACATATCACCAATATGAATCTGATCCTGGTGCTGGACGAGAGCGCCCGCAACCGCCTTAATTCCGGCTATATGTTCCTCTATTTTCTGGGTGGCGCTGGCGGCTCGCTGGCTTCGGCAACAGCCTATGATCATTTCGGCTGGAACGGAGTGGTGGGACTCGGAGCGGGTCTGGGCCTGACCGCCCTGCTCTTCGGCTGGCGAATTCAGGCGATGGAATCCGTCAATAACACCGCAGCGCGAAGTGGATAGTCCCGGGCAAGATCAGGCCACCCCAACAGAATCAGACCGTCTTTTACATATCAGAGATTTACCCGATGGAGCGGCTGCTCTAGATTGAAGATTCCATTCGGGTACAAGAAGGATCTTGCTGATGAAACTCCTGGGACTATTGCAACTGGCCGTGGCGATCTACGCCATCGTAATGATCATCCAGTCCAGCGCCGAAACCCTGCACAAGGTGCTGTGGGTAGTGCTGGTATTGGTGGTGCCACTGATCGGCCTGATTATCTGGGCACTGATGGGGCCGGGGTCTCCTTTGAAGCAGCGTTAGCCACTTCCTGTTTCTGCGGCGTCTGCCAGCTCTCCGGAGTCTGGTAGTAGCCGTGGGAAATCCCCTGGAAACGGGGCTGGTTCACCACCCGGCGCAAGCGCCGCAGTGAAAAATACGGGATATCCCGCAGTATGATATTGGCCAGCCAGGCCGGCACCGCACCACCCGGGTCCAATATCACTTCAATAGTTACTTTCACCTCTCCCGGCGACAAGGGCTCGAACCGGTAATAGCCTTCCATTTGTGGCATGCGCACATAGTCAGGCTGCTCGGGAAATACCGGCGGATTGAGGGAAAACGGCATTACCAGATCATAGCTGTCCGGCTCCTGGTAGAAAGTCACACGCAAAGGCGCATCCCGATCTTTCACCGGCCATGGCAAACGCGTGGTGACATAGACGTCACGCTGATAGGGGGAAGCCCGGTGCAAGTCGCGAATTTCAGAAACCATGTGCATAAAAGACGCCACCGCAGTGTAGTCGTCCATCAGGGCACCAATGGCATTAAAATCCGCCACCGGCACCACGCCCACACCACGAAAGGTTTTCAGCCGCGAGCTGTCGTCATCCTGACGATAGACCTGGATATCATCCCGGTCCGTAACCAGCACCCATGCTGACGAGTCGGCCATGGACACGGCCGAGCCGCCCAGCAGGATCAGGCCGAGTAAAAGTCGTTTTATTATCATTCTGTTTTCCTGAAGCATCCCCATCGCCGCACCTGAGACAGTCCGGCGAGTGATCACTTTATAACCTGCCTGACAGCGCCAGACCTGCCTGACGAAGAAAAATGTGACACAGACAACCCGAAAATGCGACATGCCGCACAGCCGGTGCGCCCGAAAGCCCGCTGACTGGTACGTCATGGCGGCAACCGGCGTCATGGGGTCAGATCAAAGATAGGGTTCCATCAGATGCGAAAGAGCGTTGCGCAAACGACGCCAGGGTGCCATGTCGCGGAAATGCTCCGACTCCATGCGGGTAGACAGCAGGATGTGGCGATCCAGCACCTTATCCACCCGGGTGGTAAGCGTGGCGCTGTAACACTCCAGATCAAATTCGAAATTCAGACGCAGGCTACGGGCGTCCCAGTTACCGGAACCGAGCATCAGCCAGTGCTGATCCACCGTCATCACCTTGCTGTGATCAAACGGCGGCGGCGACAGATACAGTTCGGCACCCTCGCCCACCAGCCAGCGCAAGGCATGCAAACTTGCCCAGTTCACCATGCGCAGGTTGCTCTTGCGGGGAATCACGATCTGCACCTGTACGCCCTTCAAAATGGCCATTTGCAGGGACGCCATGAGGGTCAGATCCGGCACGAAATAGGGAGTGACAATGCGGATGCGGTGCTCGGCACTGCCAATGGCCGCCAGCAGGGTAAGGCGGCGTTTATCAAAATCCGCATCCGGGCCGGCGCTGATGCCCCGCGCCTGAACATCGCCCACCTGGGCCGGGCCACGGTAGCTGGTCTCCAGCACCTCTCCGCAGGTAAATACCCAATCGGCAGCGAAACTTCGCAACAGCTGGCCAACCACCGGCCCTTCAAGTCGGGCATGCAGATCCGTGGTGCGAGCCGGTTTGTGTAGATAACCTGCGCGAATATTCATGCCCCCGGTAAAACCCAGAGCGCGATCCACGATCAGGATCTTGCGGTGGTTGCGCAGGTTGATATAGGGCATGCGCCAAGGTGCCAGGGAGTACAGAAAGCGCTGTACCGGCACCCCGCTACGACGCAGACGCCAGACCACTGACGGCAGGGAATAATGAGCGCCCATGCCATCAATCAGCACCCTCACCTTGACGCCCCGTTTGACCGCGGCGGCCAAGGCATCCACCAGCGGCTTGCCAGCAGCATCATTGCCGAAAATATAGGTCACCAGGTAGATGCTCTCACTGGCGCCGTTAATGGCGTCCAGCATGGCCTGATAGGTCTGCGGTGCATCCAGTAATGCCAGCTCGTTGCCGTCGGTGAGCGGCAAATGTGTCAGGCGCCCTACCAGCCGGCTAAGCACCTGTAGATGCGGCACCGTGGGCACCGCCTCTGCGGCCACCCGCCAGCCATCATCACTGTCGATCAGCCCGCCGATGAGCTGTCGGGCGCGACGCTGGATGCGGTTCACCCCCAACATGAAATACAACACCGCACCCACTACCGGCACCAGCCACACCAGGCCGGTCCAGGCTGCGGCAGCCCGGGCGTCGCGCTTGTTCTGGGCCACATGGGCAGTCACATAGATCGCCAGGGAAAGGCTGATGGCCGCAGCGATATAAGGCCAGAACGGCTCCAGCACCGCCAGCCCCTGATCGTAACGGCTTTTCCAGAATGTCAGATCCAACGCGTTTCCGCTCCTTGCCTTCCCTCAGCCCGGGTGCGAACGTCCTCAGGCTGGCAATATTGCGTCAACATAGCATATCCCCCAGTGCCCCGTTTCCTGCAAAAAAACCAGTCAGATCAGCGGCTTTGCGCTTTGCCGTCCAAGTCACTAAAATACGCCCTCTTTTTTTGGGACAACCACAGCCGCCACACGCTGTACGTCCTCCCCGACAAGGCTGGGAGACGTGGGTCCCGGGTCCTCAGCGTCGACCATGATCGGCGCACGTTAGCGGGCATTAGGCCCAACTCAGCGTCAGCTGCCGCTGGCCATCTGTAGTACCGAATACAAATCCTGCTGGTGTAGGCAACCAGTGTACCGGTATTGGCGATTCCGTCGTCATGCCGGCGCATGATGAGGAGCGATACCATGCCCGAAACCAATGCCGTCATTCCGCTGCATCAGAGCACGGAAACGCAGTTTGAGCAGTTTGAAGAGCCGCGCCGTTTCAAGGTGTTTACCGCGCGCCAGCTCGACAAGATCGAGCCTCTCAAACGGCTGGACGACGAGACCCGCTTTGCCATGGAAGTCGTTGCCAATGTGCTGCCATTCCGGGTCAACGAATACGTCATCGACGAACTGATCGACTGGGACAAGGTGCCCAATGATCCCATCTACCAGCTCACCTTCCCGCAGAAAGGCATGCTGGCCCCGGAGCACTTCGACAAGGTGGCCGAGGCCATGCGCGGTGGCGACAAGGCGGAAATCAAGGCCGCCATCGCCGAAGTCCGTGACGCCCTGAACCCGCACCCCGCCGGGCAGATGGAACACAACATGCCGGAAGTGGACGGCGAAAAAATCGACGGCGTCCAGCACAAGTACAACGAGACCGTGCTGTTCTTCCCCAGCCAGGGGCAGGTGTGTCACAGCTACTGCACCTTCTGCTTCCGCTGGGCCCAGTTCATTGGTGACAACGATCTGAAAATCGCCACCAAGGAAGCCGGCCAGCTGAAGAAGTACATCCAGGCGCACCCGGAAATCACCGATGTGCTGATCACCGGTGGCGATCCGCTGGTCATGAAGACCAAGAACCTGCGCGCCCATATCGAACCGCTGCTGGAACTGGAACAGATCCGCACCATCCGCATCGGCTCCAAGGCGCTGACCTTCTGGCCGCAACGCGTGGTGTCCGACGACGATGCCCAGGACCTGCTGGATCTGTTCCAGGAAGTGCAAGCCAGTGGCAAACACCTGGCACTGATGGCGCACTACAACCACTGGCAGGAACTGGAAACCGACATCGCCCGGGAAGCCGTGCGCCGGGTACGCGCCACCGGCGCCGTGATCCGCGCCCAGGGCCCGCTGCTGGCACACATCAACGACAACGCCGACGACTGGGCCCGCCTGTGGCAGACCCAGGTAGAGCTGGGCATCATCCCCTACTACATGTTTGTGGAACGGGACACCGGTGCACGCCGTTACTTTGAAGTGCCGCTGGCCAAGGCCTGGGAAATCTACCGCGATGCCATGAAACAGGTCTCCGGTATCGCCCGTACCGCCCGTGGCCCGAGCATGTCCAGCCACCCGGGCAAGGTGGAAATCCAGGGCGT
>NZ_JABURH010000006.1 GCF_014762765.1 Alcanivorax sp. | reverse complement strand
GTCTCCACCTTCCACAACCTGGGTCTGCGCATTCTCAAGTCGGAGCTGAAAGCCTGTGGCCTGCGCAATGGCTTCTCCATTCTCGATGGCGCCGACAGCAAGGAGATTCTCAAAGAGATCCTGCACCAGGGCGAATCGGAGCGGGACCTGGACGCCGTGGATGTGATCCACAAGCGCATTTCCGACTGGAAGAACTCCCTGGTGCTGCCGGAGGAAGCGGTGAGCACTGCCGAGACCGACGAGGACCTGCGCGCCGCCATGGCCTACGGCGGCTACGACCGCATGTTGCGGGTCTGCAACGCAGTGGATTTCGATGACCTGATCCTGATGCCGGCACGCATGTTCCGCGAACAGCCGCGCATCCTGGAAAAGTGGCGTAACCGCATCCAGTACCTGCTGGTGGACGAATATCAGGACACCAACGGCGCCCAGTACGAAATGGTGAAAATGCTCACCCTGCCAGGAGGCAAGTTCACCGTGGTGGGCGATGACGACCAGTCCATCTACGCCTGGCGCGGTGCCCGTCCGGAAAACCTGGCGCAACTGCAGCAGGACTGGCCGACCTTGAAAGTGGTCAAGCTGGAGCAGAATTACCGCTCCACCGGCCGCATCCTGAAAGCCGCCAATACGGTGATCGCCAACAACCCCCACGAGTTTGAAAAAAGCCTGTGGTCCGACTATGGCTACGGCGAGCCGATTCGTTTTTCCGCCCTGCGCGATGAAGAAGCAGAAACCGAATGGATCGCCAGCGACATCTTTCACCGTCGACTTCAACAGGGTCTGAAGTGGAAAGACTTTGCGGTGCTGTATCGCGGTAATTTCCAGTCACGCATTCTGGAAATGAAACTGCAGAGCCTGTCGATTCCCTACAAGGTGTCGGGCGGAAAAAGTTTTTTCTCGCGCAGCGAGATCAAGGACCTGATGTGCTACCTGCGTCTTCTGGTGAATCCAGATGATGACAACGCCTTCCTGCGTATCATCAACACCCCGCGCCGGGAAATCGGCCCGGCCACCCTGGAAAAACTTGCCACCTGGGCCTTGAAGCGGGAACAGGGGCTTTACCATGTCTGTGATGATATTGCCCTCAGCGAAGTCATGAATCCCAAGTCAGCCGAGAAGCTGCAGAAGTTCAAGGCCTGGCTGGATGCCAAGCGTCAGTTCTGTTTCGGCCACAACAGCCTGCAGGCAGTGACCGAACTGATCTCTGACATGGATTACGAAGGCTGGCTGATGCAGAACGCCTCCAGCCCGCGCATCGGTGAAAAAAATATCGAGAATATCTGGCAACTGGTGCGCAGCATCGAACGTATGCTGGAAAAACAGGAAGACGAAGAAGACGGGGCCAGCGACCTGGAAGCGGTAATCAAGAAACTGGTACTGCTGGATATGCTCGAACAGCAACAGGAAGAAGACGATTCCGACCGGGTGCAATTGATGACCCTCCACGCCTCCAAGGGTCTGGAGTTCCCCCACGTTTACATGATGGGCGTGGAAGAGGAATTTCTTCCCCATCGCACCAGCATCGAAGAAGACAACATCGTCGAAGAACGCCGGCTGATGTACGTGGGCATCACCCGCGCCCGAGAAACCCTGGCCATGACCCAGGCGCTGACCCGCAAACAGTACGGCGAGAAAATCGACACCACCGCCAGCCGCTTCGTGGACGAAATGCCCCAGGACGATATCGACTATCTGGGCATCGGCATTCAGAAGGATGAAGCGAAGGAAGATGCGGTGGCAGAAGCCAGCATCGCCAACCTTCGGGCGTTGCTGGATTGAACCTTACCACCCCCTTTCCGTAGGAGCGTCGCTCGCGGCGCGATACC
>NZ_JABURH010000022.1 GCF_014762765.1 Alcanivorax sp. | reverse complement strand
AATCGCGCAACAGTCGCCCGGTAATACGACCGGGCATATCCTTGAGCACCAGCATCCCCTGAATCCGCAGCGCGTTGGGCGCGGTCTCACTGGTGAGCAGATTTTTCAGATCGATCTGCCGGAAGCCGGCACTTTGTTGATTGTTTACCGGCGTAAAATAGGGCTTTGCCACCTGGGAAAACGGCAGCGGAATGAACAGTGCCGGCAACATTACACCCAGAGCAATGCCACCAATGATAGTCAGCAGCCCAATCGCAGGGATAAAAAAGGCAAAGGAAAAAATCAGAGCCAGCGAAAACACTTTCGGCTCCCGAAAACGGGCAGGCAGAAAGGTCCACGCCACAGCAGACAACAAGGCCGACGCCAAACCATGGGCGACCAGGTAAAGCAGAAAATAGGACAGCGAACTGTTCTTGCTGAGCAGCAACAGCAACGAGCCCAGCTCGGCACTGATGGCATAGATAAGCAGCTTCCAGCTAGACACCGGCTACCCCCAGCAACTCGCGAAGCTGATCGCCAGGGTCGCGCTCATCCAGTAACCGATGGTAGTACTTCACACCGGCCTGGCGCAGGCTGAAAAATGCGTAGTCATCCTGCAACCACTGCTCGGTGCGCAAGACAAAGCCTTCAAGACTGGAATCACCTGTCATCGGCATCATGATCATCAGAACGTTTTCATGAACCCACCAGGCCAGATCCAGACTGCGCAGGCCCCGTGCCAGCACTTCCATAATCTGCGCAGCCTGCTCGCTATCATCGGCCACAAACAGGGTCAGGGCGGTGTCCACCCGTGCTTCACCGCGCAATCTGGATAGCGCCGTCAATTCACTGGCAAAGCGGGTGGGCAGGTTGGGCCAGGTATCAAGCAAGCTGTCCACTTCTTCCCCGTAGTGCGCCACATCCGCATAGAAGTTCAGCAGCACAGACAGCAACTGCAGGTTTTCATAATTCATGGACAGGAACGGCAACCGTTCCACCACCAGCACACCGATCATTTCTCCTGCACTGTTGGTCACCGGTGCGGCCACCAGGTAACGGCCCACATAGGTCTCATCCTGGGTATTCTGCTGCACATGGGCGAGCATACCGATGTCCAGGGCGTGGTTGAGCAGTGCATCGTGCTGATCCAGGGGTTTGTTCTCCCCCAGCAAAGCAGCAGCCTGGTCAATCACCTTGCCCTCCACTACCGGGTACAGGGCGGCGCGCTGCAGCTGGCAGTACTCTGCCAGCAGGTTGATCAGATCATCTGCCGCAGGCAGCGCTTTGCTATCGCTCTCATCCAGGGTCAGATCCCGTAACCGGAAAAGGGCATCACGCACGGTATAGGGTTTGACCAGCAGATTCTCTTCCAGGCGGTCATGGGAGAGGCGCAACAGTACGTGACGCTGAGTCAGATTCTGCAAACGCTCAAGGGCATAACTGGCAGCACTTTCCGCCCGCTGTAGACGCACCCGCCACAGGTCAGCGAATTCACCGCAGACCAGGCTGAGAATAAAACCGCCCAGCATGGTGCCTTCTGGGAAATTCCAGTCCGCATAGAAGCCCACCTTGCGCAACACCAGCCAGCTGGCCAGCAGGCACAGCATGCCAAATACACCGGCCAGGCTGCCGTATCGCAGCGAAACCAGGATGGGCACAAAAAGGCCCCAGCGGAAGTTGGCATCCAGCGCCAGGGGATCCTCAGAACTCAACCAGAGCCCCATACCCACTGCTACCAAGGTCAACAGCACTGCCTCCAGCACCACCCACAAGGGTTTTGCCGGTGGTGCCACCAGGGCGGGGATGACGGTGTTTCCCAGCCACTTACGCATCAGCGAATGACCGGGGCCAGCAGTTTGTCGATGACCTTCTGGCCGGTCTGGCTAAGCGATGTTCTCGCCCAGCCGGCACGGGCACCGGTACCGCTATAGACAATGTTACCGGACGGCAACTCACGGATTTCCAGCATCACACCCACTGCCGGCTCGCCGTCCACACCGGTCTTGTAGCGCCATTCATGCACCACGCCACTGACAACATACTGAGCTGATTGGGACTGCACCCAACGATCCATTTTTTCGCGGTTGGCGGAGGACGATGCCTCGAACAACAAGCCGTCATTGCCGGTTTCCGGGTAACTGTCCACAGCAGTAACGCCGTGGCGATAGAGCACGGATTCCACAATGGCCGCTGCGCGCAACCCGGCCTGAGGGGTGCCGGTGCGGTTCACCAGCGGCAACACCAGCCAGGTCCCTTCCGCGTCCAGTGAAACTCCCTGACTACTGCGCACATGGGTGCAACTGGCCAGCGACAGTGCCAGCAACAAAACAACAACCTGTTTCATCTCATGCTCCTAGTAGTAAATCCTGTATTGCAGTTCGGCCCGGTAGCTGTCTTCGTCGTTGCCACCGGTATTCAGTTGGCGCTCCAGAGACAGCTGCCAGGCATCCCGACCGATCAGCGGCCCGGCCAGCCCTAACCGGCCGATAAAACCATCGCCGGACAGGCTGTTATTCACGTAACCCACTTCTCCCCAGCCCTGCAGGCGATGCGGGCGGATATGTACGTCCGGCATGCCCAGCAGCAGGGACGCCCCGGATTCACTGTAATCCTCGGGCAAAGGCGCCGTATCAGCGCCGGCTGGAAGCAAGGCGCGGACCTCAGCCATGCTGCCCCCGGCTTCGGCAAAATCGGCGCGGGTATGGCGCAGGCGCAGGCCCGGTGAAAAACGGGAAAGCCAGGGGCGCCAGGTGCTTTGCACATTGATAATGCTGCCCTCCCCCAGGTTTTGGCTATTCAGATCACGGTACTGGTAATCCGCCCAATCTACACTGCTCTGCCAGGTAGATTGTGGCGACCAATTCAGCTGGAACTGACTGCCGGTCCGCGAACCGCCCAACAGCAGCAAGGAGGTTTCATCCGCCGGCATCCGCCACTGGTAACGCCAACTGGCAGACCAGTCGGAGTGCCAGTTACCTGCCACTTCCAGATCCGCAGTCGTTTCGCTGTTATCCAACAGTTGACGCTGGCCCAGAGAAAAACGGTGACGATAGCGTTCGCGCTGATAGAGCCACTCCAGGCTCAGCCACTGCTCCGCTTCATCCACATCCAGCTGGGCACGATCGTTACTGCCGAACTGCCGTTGCCGGTAGCGAGCGTAAAAGGTGCTGTTGTCACTGAATGGCTGGCTCTGGGTAAATGTCCAGTCCGTCATTTGCAAGGCACCCAGGCGGCGCTGTTCCACCGCCAGAGCGCTTGAACGAGCACTGGGCAACAGCAGGGATTCCTGCAGATTATTGGCGTCTGCCAGTTCCGGTGAGCCAGACTGCATGGCCATTAACGTCGCGGTAGCGCGTCGTTCCTCGCCCAATTCCACCTGACTACCCAATTGCTCAGACAGCGTCAATTGGCCGGCATAACGCTCACGAATCTGCGCCACGGCATCACGGTCGTTATTGAGCATGGCATAGGCCAGCGCCGACCCGGCATGCAGCGTGCCGGCTGCCTGCTGCTTACGCAGATACCAGCCGCGGGCCAACTCCGGCTCGCTATGCCCCAGCGCCCACTGGGCCAGCCATTCGGCACGGGCTTCGTCATCACCTTGCTGCTGGTGAATCTGTTGCGCCAGTTGCAGAGAAGCGTCGCCACCCTCAAACCGCTGGCTGAGTGCCAGGCGCATATCTCGATATTGATTCTGCTTGTCGTCACTGACCGAAAACGGCAAGCGCTGATGAAGCTTGCGCAGCACTGGCCAGGCCTCACCATCCCGGCCCGCGGCGATCAATGCCTGAGCATACTGCCACTGACGTTCCCAATCTCCGGGTGCCGTTTGCAACAAACGACTCTCGTAACGGACCGCTTGCTCGGCATGACCCAGTGCCATATTAGCGGCGGCCAGCACTTCCCAGTAACGCCGGTCCAGTCTGATACCGGCTTCCCAGGCAGAAAGAGTCTGTGCCAGCTGAGTATCATCACCATTGGCGACCAGCAGCCATAACCAGGCGATGCGCGTTTCCCGATCACCGGGGGCCAGTTCCAGTGCCTGCTGCAACCACTGCGCGGCTTGTTCCATTTCGCCTCTACGCAACAGCAGGTTGGCGTAAAAACGCAGAAAAGCCGGGTCCTCTTTTAGTTGCTGGCGCTGGACGTCACTAAGCTGGTTCAGAAAGTCGTCAATGGCCTGCCAGCGACCGGCATCCTGCATCTGGTAGAGGGCGCCCATGGCAAAAGCCTGATCCCCATTGCGCTGCCAGGCCCGCTCCATCAGTGCCACGACTCTGTCGCGGTCGTAATAACGAGCCAGAGTAATGTACTGATACAGATCCGACAGGGTCTCGTCACCCTGCTCCAGCAATGTCTGGTAATGACTCATGGCCGGCTGCCAATGTCCCAGCTCACTGGCCATAACCGCCAAACGGCGGGTTAGATCAGGGTCATAGGGCAGACTTTCGGCATCACTGCGCAAATCGGAATAAGCCGTCTCACGCTGACCCTCAAGCCAATGGTAGCGAGAGACTTTCAATGCCATGTCCCGCTCCGGGCCATAGCGATTCATGTACTGCCGCGAATAGCGAGCGGCTTGCTCTCTATCACTCTGATTCCAGGCCAGGCGCTGCATTTCCCAGAGAACAGCCTGTCCCGGATAGCGTCGATGCCAATCAGCCAGAAACCGCAGGCCTTCATCCGGGGTACCGAGCAATTCATATTGCCTGGCGATGGTGGCCAACAGATCACGATCCCGGGGGGATACCGCCAGTAACTCCTTGTAAACCCGCAACGTCAGTTGGTAATCGTAGGCCAGCGGCGCCCGCTGCCGAACCTGCTGCCAGGCCTGAGGGGCGTCAGTGGATTCCGCAATTTCCCACCAGGCTTTCAAGGCGGTACTGCTGTCTCCCTGCCAGTCGGCGATCTGCGCCAGCCTACGCCACCAGCGAATATCTTCGGGGCGCCAATAGAGAGCGTTGTCCACCACCTGGCGAGCCCGATCCAGATTGCCCGCCGCCACAAAAACCTCATAACTGTGGTCGTAATAGCTCTCTACATAGGGCTCCGGCGCCTGGGCCAGAACAACGCCGGGCAGCAATGGCAAGGGCAATACGAGAGTCAGTAGCAGCCTTTTCATCGCTGCACTCCCTGGCCATTGAGACCCAATAACCGCACAGCATAGCGCTGGGCCTGGGTCAGGTTGCCGCCGGCCTGGGCCAGGCGCATCAGGCGATACAACACGTCCTTGTCCCGGTAATAGAGATGTTCGTAGCGTGATGCAAAACGCAAAGCCTCGTCATGCAAGCTACCTGCTTCCAGTGACGCCAGCGCCTCAAGGAAATACTGTTTGCGAGCGGCAGGATCTCCGGACGCTGCCATGGCCTGCCCATAGGCCAAACCCGACGCCAGATAATTGCCCTGCCCCAGCAGCACCCGGCCGGCTTTTTCGTACCAGTCGCCTGGGTGCTCGGCCTCAGTGGCAATCAGCCGGTAATAACGTACGGCTTGTTCCACCTCACCCAGTACCAGGGTCATTTCCGCCAGTTCCCGGCGCTGGTCGCCATTCAGCGTGGACCAGTTCTGGCTTCGCAAGCTTGCCAGCGTCTCGGCCTGCAATCGGGAAGCATCACGCAGCTCTGGCTCCATGGCCATCAGGCGCTTGAAATCCCACTGTAATCTGAGCCAGCGCACCTGTGACTGGTAACCCGCATCGGCAGCTTCCACCCGGTCCAGTTGCACATCGGCTTCATCAAATCGCCCTAGCACAATCAGCTCCCGAGCCATCAGTAAACGCAGCTCATGATCATCCGGCTTGGCTTTCAACCAGGCCTGCATATAGCTCAACGTCACCGCATCTAGGCGGGCATTACGCAGCGTGATGGCCAGATCCCGTGGGAAGGCCAGCCAGCAGACCACGATGATCAGTAGCAGACAGGCAAGCAACTCCGTGGCGCCGAGAACCCGTAATCGCTCAGTGCGAACAGTGTAGCCGTAGCTCTTCGAGCCCATGCTTCGCACTCCTGTAGTGATAGAGGGTTCCTTCCCTACGCTCCGGTTTCAGTGGTTTACCGTTGTGACTGAGACTACAACCACCGGCATTGCCGATGGCAAATTCCAGATTGGTGTGACCTGCCAGAGAAAATTGCATGTCGCGGTCATTGCGAGCAAATGTGGTCAGGCGAGCATTGGCCTGTTGCAGGTAAGGCAACGAATCCGAACCCGGCTGCCACTGGGCGGCAGCGCCGGACAAATGCAGGTAGCGCCCGGGACCGTCTTCACGGTAACCAGCGACCCCGTGGCTGTGCGTCAGGGCCGGTACCGACAGCGCCTCAGGCAATCGCAGCGTGCGCAGTTCGCCACTGCCTTTTACCCGCCAGCCATCGTTTTCACGGGCGATCACCATGGTGTTGAAATCCAGCACTTTGCGGGCATAGTCGGACGCAAATACCGGGTGCAGCGGTTGCGACTGCGCCCAGCGATAGACCCTGAGCAGGGACTCCAATGCTGCCGTCTTGCTGGCGATGTAGGTGTGGTAATAGATGTTCACCGGCTTGAAACGATGAGGGCTTTCCGTCAGCTCAAAGGTCTCAATTACCCGCTCGAAACCATAGAAAGGGCCTGACCACTCATTGGTATAAATGTTTTCGTTCTGATTGGGGGCATAAACCTGGTATTCATCCCCCTTTGGCAGACCGATCCCCTTGATCAGGGTCCAGGTAGGCGCGCTATGGGTGATGATGGTATCGCTGCCGTTCATGTTCAGCAGGTTACCCTGCCGGGCCGCTGCCAGAGCCTCTGGAGTGGGAATGGTATCGCCGCTCCACAGCACCATCTGGGTACGCTTTCCATTCCCCAGCAGGTTCTCGTTGATATACTCCGCCGAACCGACCACCTCGCGCACCGGGTCCATCCGGTAATCGGGAATCGGCAGGCGTAACTGCCCTTCCGGGCCATATAACGCACCGGGCATTTGCTGAGCATCGTGCCAGTAGAATGGATGCGAATAGGTGTGGGTAGCCGCTTCCACGTGGGGCAAGGCAAACATTTCCCGGGCGACCTGCTCCAGCTCAGCAGACATTTTCGGGTAGAGACCGTGGGGGGCCACTTCGCCCTCAATCACCGAGATAGTGGTGGGCACTTCAAAGCGCCTGAGCACTTCCTCCAGCAATACTCTGGCATCGGTTTGTCCCTGGTATCCCTTCACCTCGGCCAGGCTGGGAAAACCGTCACCATCCATATGCGCAAAGAACAAACGACGGCCATTTTCCGTGGTCACATCCGGAATCGGCATGGCAGGCAGTTGCAATGCCTCACGAATAAAAGTGAGAGGATTAAGCACCCAGCGATCCAGGCCTTCGCCTTTCTCACCGGGCAATACCGAACGGATCATGAAGGGCTGGAAGGCATAGCCCCCCCAGGAGGATGTCGCCACAGGCGTGTAGGTATTTTCCCCGGCACGCAGCTCCAGCCAGGGTTGCGCCGACGGGTTGTGCAGTGGTGACGACAACTCAATCAGTTTGGGAAGTGCCAGCTCAAACCCCATAGCCTCATGCTGACGGGTAATCGTCGGCGGTGACAAGGGGGTGGGACGGCCCTCGAAGCCGAAAGCCTGCGCATTGGGACCCACCGGATCCACCGCCGGATGACCGAGCATGGCAATGGGAACACCCGCGTCTTTTTGCTCCACCAGCCAGGCCTCAAAATCGGCATCGGCCAGATCTTCTTCTTCCAGCCAGACCACAATGCCGGCGTAACGTCCCTTCAGGGTGCCGGCGGGCATGGGGGAATTGATGGCACGGATCTCCGGAACCAGCCCCTGAAACTGCAGGGGCATCAGTCCGTAACGCACCGCGTCGGAAAGCTCCCAGAGTCGCTCATTACTGCCGCCATGTACCAACAACACTTGTCGGGGCAGCACTTCGCGCACGCCCAGCCCGAGCATGTCCAGCTCCGGATTGGTGACCCAGGGAATCACACCGTGGCCCGCAATTTTCCGGGCAAGCTCACGGGCTTGCTCCCGCTCGGCAGGCGGTGCGTAGTCGATGGCAATGGTCTCGACCTGGTACTGGTCGCGCATGGCGGCAAACTGATTCAGCAACCACTGGCGGTCTTCCTCGGGAACCGGCGCATAGCGCTGCTTGCCCGCCTCCCAGCGCTGGTAAAGAGACTCCGCCGCGATGGCATCCACCGGAGCGTCCACCAAAGGCATCAGTTCAAAGCCACGATTGAAAATAAAGCGGGCCTGGGGGTAACGCCGGGCGATCTGATTGATCAAGGCGGCCAACCCTTGCCGCTGTTGCTGACGCTTCTCCGGCGTATTGGCAACCAGCTGGTAGCTGTCCAGGGTATCGAAGAAAAACCCCTGGTAGCCCTGCTCCCACAACGGTGCAATAACCTGCGCCACAAGAAAATCACGCAGCTCCCGGGAAGACAGATCGAAAATATGGGAGCCCCAGTCCGGGTTTTCCCCCAGCAGCCACTCCGGTTTCAGGTTTGCAAAATATGGGCGTGATGCCAGCACCTCGCCCAGGCTGACGTAGGCATAAAAGCGTTGCGAGCGGAATGCGCTGGGAACGCCATTGGCCTGGTCCGGCTCAACGACAGGGAAATCGTAGATTGAGAGGGTGTGCCAAGGGATCTGTGGGCCGTAATAGAATGCGGCAGCTTGCTCTGAGTGAACCTGAGCCGATGCTGAAAGCCCCAGTAGTACCAACAGAATCGCCAAATAATAGCGGATCAATGAATTCCCCAATTCACTTAAAAGCCAATCTTCTTATATACCCTTTCAAGGCGACGTGAATAATGGGGGATACATGAATTAACCTAAATACGACAAAAAGGGTATTTATGTAAAATGCACAGATCACAAAAGCCGACTGTTCTTGCCAAACTGGCTGCGCAAAAATGCCATCTGGTCCCCGCGGATACGGTGGCTATTTATCAGGGCCAGGTATTCAGCCATGTTCGGCACATAGGGCAGTGCCAACAAATCCATGTCGATTTCCTCCAGGCAGCGGTTGCCCTTGCGCTGGTTACAGCGCCGACAGGCAGAAACCACATTGGACCAGCGGTCCCGCCCTCCTTTGGAGGAAGGAACAATATGGTCGCGAGTCAGAGCGTGCTCCGGGAAAGGTTTGCCACAGTAGAGACAAAGATGTTGGTCTCGCCGGAACAGGG